>DXCZ01000041.1 GCA_019115765.1 Candidatus Mediterraneibacter stercoripullorum
GCCTCGCCGTCTTTCTCAGCGATCTGCTTAATAACACGAGCAAAGTTCGCAATCGGTGACTGCATACTTCCAAGCAGTCTGGAAAGAAGAACTTCTCTTGAAGGAATCTTAGCGAGCTCTGTCAGCCCTGCAATATCATATGCTGTTCCTTCAACAACACCGCCCTTGAGCTCAAGAGCCGGAGCATCCTTTGCAAAATTGCACAGGATTCTTGCCGGAGCTGTCGCATCATCCTTGGAAATAGCGATAGCGCTCGGTCCTTCAAGGCAGCTGTCAAGGCTCTCGAACTCTGTTCCTTCAAAAGCTCTCTTCATCATTGTGTTCTTGTAAACCTTGTAAACCACACCTGCTTCTCTGAGCTGCTTACGAAGCTCTGTATCCTGAGCAACAGTAAGTCCGCGGTAGTCAACAAGAACAATTGACTGAGCGTCCTTGATCTCTTCTGCGATTGCCTGTACGATCGGCTGTTTTAATTCAACTTTTGCCACTTTCTGGTACACCTCCTTATAGATTCTGCGTGTACTGCCAAAGTTCCGCATTAAAAAACCTCCGGGTCCGAAGACACAGAGGCTTGATAAATTCATACATACGTAGTAAATCTAACTTTCCTCGGCAGGCGTTTTAATCCTTACGCTTTACAGCACCTACTGTCTTCGGCAGTTGCGGATATACATTAACACATATTTTTGTATGTGTCAAGCTTTTTTTATTTTTCTTCCGGATATTTTGTGACAGTTTCATTACTGTTCAGACATTCCCTGCCATCCGCATCGAAAAGTCTGGGCTTTAAAAGACTGTCCTTTACGAGAAGAATTTCTCCAAAACTTCCTGGGCAGGCATCTCCTGTCCAGTAAACAGTTCAAATGCCGCAGCTCCCTGCCAGAGAAGCATCCCGATTCCTCCAACAGCAGCCCGGCAGCCCGCTTCCCGGGCCTTGCGGATCAGAAGCGTCTCTCTTGGATTGTAAACCACATCAGCCACGGCAAGTTCCGGGCGAAGTATGCTTTCGGGAACAGGCATCATATTTTCAAGGGGACTCATCCCTGCACGCGTCGCATTGATCAGGATATCGCTTCTGCCTGCCGCCTCAGCCAGCAGTTTTTCATTCTCAAGATCTGAGATCGTAACCTTCACTTCAGGAACCGCATTTCGGATTTTCTCCACCGTTTTTTCACCATTTGCAAAGAATTCATCTCTGCGGTTAAAGATCATGATCTCCGCCGCCTGATCCAGAGCTGCCTGTACTGCGATAGCTGTGGCTGCCCCTCCGGTTCCGATCAGTACGATCCGGCTGCCATTCACCTCAACTCCGTGTTCGCGCAGATTGCGTACAAATCCGATTCCGTCAGTTATATGTCCTGTCAGGGATCCATCATCTTCTACAACAACTGTATTGCACGCTCCTACCAGCTCTGCAGCCGGAGAAAGTCTGTCCACCAGCCCTGCCACAGCTGTCTTGCATGGCATAGTCACATTAAATCCTCCTGCATGAAGCGTACGGAGAGCCGCCACAGCTTCCGCAGTCTTCTCAAGCGGAACGTCAAAAGCCAGATAAGCGCAGTCTATTCCAAGCTTCTGAAAACTGTAGTTATACATAGCCGGAGACCCGGAATGTCCCACCGGAGATCCGATCAGTGCATATAATCTCGTGTGGCCGTTAATTCGTCTTTCCATTTTATTTCTCCTTCTTTCGTGCAGGTGTCTTTTCTTTTAACAGAAAAATCCACAGATCAATTCTCCGATCTGTGGATTTCCAAGTGACTCCGAGGGGAATCGAACCCCTGATTCCAGCGTGAGAGGCTAGCGTCTTGACCGCTTGACCACGGAGCCATTTTCATATTCGCTGTTTGGCTGTCCCTCACAGCGAATATAACTATATCATATGATTTTCGAATATGCAAGTACTTTTTTTGATTTTTTTACATTTTATTTTCAGCCCTTTGATTTCCGATCTGTGCTCAGCTGCGGGCAGCTTCTGCATTTCCGCCTTTTGCTTCTATTTTCGCCGGTTCCACTTCGTTTTCATTTTTGACCATGATCTGAAGGGCCTGTTTCTGATTACGGATCAGCACGTCGCTGTGTTCCCCTCCGAACTCGCCATCCAAAGTCCAGGGGATTTCAACTTCCGACTCAAAACGCACATTGCCCGATTTAAAAGAATACATCCTTTCCGGGTTGATCTGACGCATGACGATAGCTCCCAGAAGTTCATTAAGTTCAATGGCATTCTTAGGAGTCCTGATCAGCGTCACTTCGAATTCCCCATCGTCAAACACCACGTCTGGTCCGATGATCCCGCTGAATCCTCCTACCGACCTTGAATTAGTCACCATACCATATATAAACTCATCCTCGATCACTTTATCATCATATGTCACCCGAATCCGGTAAGAGGGAATATTAAAGATCCTCTTGGCGCCTTCCAGCAGATATGCCAGATATCCCAGAATATTCTTCATGCTCTGCTTAGTCTCATAGGAAACATCTGTAAAGATCCCGAATGCAGCTATATATACGAAATGATCATCATTAAACCCACCTACATCGCATGCAAAAGGCTTTCCGTTTACTATGATATTCGCCGCTTCCAGCATGTCTTTCGGAATCTGAAGGCTGTTGGCAAAATCATTGGTAGTCCCGGCCGGAATATATCCCACAGGAATCTGATCCTTTCTGGAAAGCATTCCTGTCACCACCTCGTCAAGCGTTCCGTCACCGCCGCTGCACACCACCAGATCATATTGCTCCTGATATTCCATTGTTTTCTCCATAGCGTCCTGGTATTTCTGGGTAGGATATATAGTGATCTCATATCCGCCTTTCGCGAAAGTGTCCACAATATCTGAAAGCTTTGATTTGATCAGCCCGGTCCCTGCATTGGGATTATAGATAAAAAGCATTTTCCTCATACGGTACCCCTTCTTTCTCCATATTTCACAGTCTCAGACATCCCGCTCTGCAACGCCTTCTCAATTATGTCAGGCGTCCATATGCTCACGTCCTTTCCCCTCATCCATTCCTTTAGCTTTTTTCTGTCAGTATATAATAAAGAGAGACTGCACATAAGCACAGCCTCCTCTTTAATTTTCCCTTTTATTTCAACACTTAATCCTGTCTATAAACAGAACAGCCTAGTTTTTCTCTTCTGCAAAAAATGCTTTAATCCCATCAGCAGCCTTCTTCTCATCCTCGCCCTCTGTCACAACCGTGATCTGGTCGCCGCTGATCAGGCTCAGACTCATCATACCCATGATACTTTTTGCATTAATATTCTTTTCCCCGACCTGGATATAAACCTTGCTTGCATACTGACTCGCTTCCTGTACAAGCAGAGCGATCGGTCTGCCGTCTAATCCACTATCCGCCTTAACTACAACAGATGTTTTAATCATAATAATCCTCCTTGTTCTTGCCTTGCTTTCTCTGCCATCTCGCTCAGTTTCCGCAGTCTGTGATTAATACCGGACTTTCCCACCGGAGGGGTCAGGGATTCCCCCAGCTCCTTCAAGGTTGCATCCGGATTGGAGAGGCGGGCAAGAGCAGCCTCTACCAGGGCTTCCGGCATGTTCTCGAAACCGATTCGGTCTCTGAGATATGTAATGTCTTCCAACTGTTTCACCGCTGCCGATACTGTCTTGTTAATGTTGGCAGTCTCGCAGTTAACCTTTCTGTTTACGGAATTTCGCATCTCCTTGAGGATCCTGACATTCTCCAGTTCCATAAGAGATACATGTGCTTCCATAATATTCAGGATATCCACTATCTGAGAACCCTCTTTCAGATAGACGACAAATGATTTCTTGCGCGGAACGATCTTCGCATCCATATCAAAGCTGCAGATCATATCCCTTATCTGTTCTGCCACTCTTTCCGAAGCGCATACGATTTCAAAATGATACGCTTTCGCAGGATCGCTCATGGAACCGGATGCCTGAAAAGTGCCTCTCAGGAACGCCCTTTTGCAACACACCTGCTGGGTGATCAGGGGATTGACCGCATAAAGTTCATCCGCAGCATTCTGGTTTTCACCTGTCATTTTTACCGCCTGAAGAATACGCAGCGCGTCCCTGCTGCGTCTGACAACAACAGAATAGGACACACTGTGCTTTGAAATGTTCCTCCGGACAGAGATATCAGTCTTTATATTAAATGTTTTTTCTATCAATGTAAAGACCTTTCTTGCAACAATCAGATTTTCCGTACGTATTTTCAGGCTGTAGCGGTCAAAACGATTAATCACGACCGTACCGCACATACAGATAAACGCCGCTGTCTCTGCAATCCGGCAATGCCTGGCAGGACTGATATTTTTCCCGAGTTCCTCCTTCACCTTTCCGGAGAAAGACATCTTATTCACCTTCTTTTTGTTATTGCATCCTTCCCGATATCCCTGTGTTCAATGCGGACACCGTACCCTTCCACTCCATCAAGGATCTGATACAAAGCATTTGCCAAGGTTACTGAGCGATGCTTTCCTCCGGTACAGCCGATCGCGATCACAAGCTGGTTTTTCCCTTCTAATATATAATTGGGGATAAGAAATGATACCATGTCATTAAGCTTTTCGAGAAAAATCCGCCCCTTGTCATTCCCCATGACATAGTCCTGCACTTCCGGATCATTGCCGGTCTTCTCCTTCAGTTCCTGGATATAATACGGATTCGGAAGGAACCGCACGTCGAATACCAGATCCGCATCCTGCGGGATCCCGTATTTAAATCCAAAGGACATGACCGTTATATACAAATTACAAAAATCCTGCCCGTCAACAAAAATCTTCTCCAGCTCCAGTCTGAGTTCGCGGGTCAGCATCTTGCTGGTATCCAGTATATACGTGGCGCGCATTTTCAAGAACGCAATCTTCTCCCGTTCCTTGGCAATCCCTGTATCAACTCTCCCAGATCCGCTCAGCGGATGCTGCCGGCGGGTTTCTTTATACCGTTTGACCAGCACGTCATCGTGGGCGTCCAGAAAGAGGATCTCATAAGGGATCTCCTTCTTATCCATATCCTCCAGATTCTCCTGAAGTCCGCCGAAGTCCTGCCCCCCACGGACATCAATTCCCAGCGCCACCTTCTTCACTGACGAATCAGGAGCATTAAAAATCTCCACAAATCCGGGCAGCAGAGGGATCGGAAGATTATCCACGCAGAAATATCCCATATCCTCAAGCATTTTCAGAGCAGTAGACTTTCCGGCCCCCGACATTCCCGTCACGATTACCAATCGCATTTTCTCACTTCTCCTCTCTCAAGCCTTCTGATACTTTTTATGTCTCTGGTTGTCCGGCATTCTCTATTCTCCGGTATCAACCGTCTTCACACATGTCTGTTCACTCACCGATGCAGCGCACTTCCGGCTGAAGGCGGACGCCGAACTTCTCTTCTACCCGTTCTGACACGATCTGCATCAGTTCCCGTACCTCCGCTGCCGTCGCATTTCCCCTGTTAATGACAAATCCACAGTGCTTCTCTGAAACCTGGGCATCTCCCACGCGGAAACCTCTCAATCCCGCGTCATCGATCAGTTTCCCGGCGAAATACCCCTCCGGCCGTTTAAATGTGCTTCCGGCGCTTCCATATTCCAGCGGCTGTTTGGATACCCGTTTTTCCCGCAGATCAGCCATCTGCGCCTTTATCTCTTCTTTATTCCCCTTTTTCAGCTGAAGCAGGGCATCGATCACTACATAGTCATTCTTCGATATAATGCTGGTCCGATAGCCCATTCCCAGTTCATCTACCGACAGTGTGATGAAGTCTCCTGCCGGAGTAAGCACATCCGCACTCAGGACCACCTGCTTCATCTCTCCTCCATACGCCCCGGCATTCATGCGGAGCGCTCCGCCAAGAGTCCCCGGTATCCCGGACGCGAATTCAAATCCCGTCAGAGAAGCATCAAGTGCAGCGGCAGCCAGCTTCGACAGAAGGGCGCCCGCCTGGGCCATGATCTGCTCTCCATCCACCTCGATCTTACTCATCTGTTTAAAGATCTGTATAATAACGCCCCGATATCCCCGGTCTCCGACAAGAAGGTTGCTGCCGTTGCCGATCACATAGAAGGGCACCTGCTCTTTCCTGCAGAACTTTATGATTTTCTTTATCTCTCCCTTATCCTTCGGAGTCACAAAATAATCCGCCGGTCCTCCGATCCGGAATGTCGTATGCCTGCTCATGGGCTCATCTCTCAACACATTCTCTTCTCCTGACACAGCAGCCAATTCACGATACAAATCCATATCTATACTCCATTTCTCTCCATTTTCAGTCAGTACTTATTATAGTCCAGCGGCCGGATAAAGTAAAGATGTTCATTCTTGCCAAACATGCGCAGGCAGTGTATAATGATTGCGTATCTGTACATTTTGGGATTAAAGTTCCGCGCCCCCGAAAACAGGCGTGGAGCAGAACATGTCATTTTATAAAGGAGTGAACAAAACACCATGGATTCTGGTGACAGTTTTCAATTTATCATACTGATCATTCTTCTGATGCTTTCGGCATTTTTCTCATCTTCCGAGACCGCGCTCACAACGGTAAACAAGATCCGTCTGCGTTCTCTTGCCGATGAAGGGAACAAGCGGGCAGCCCTTGTCCTGGATGTAACGGAGAACCATACATCCAAGATGCTGAGCGCCATCCTCATCGGCAATAACATTGTCAATATCTCTGCATCTTCCCTTTCGGCAACACTGGCCTATGCATTCGGCGGATATATGGTAAGCATCGCGACTGCTGTCCTTACTGTGGCAATCCTCGTCTTTGGCGAGATTACCCCTAAGAATTACGCTACCATCAATGCCGAAAAGATTTCCTTAAGATATATAAAGGTCATCTGGATCTTCATGACTGTCATGACCCCTGTTATCTTTATCATCAATCTCTTTTCCAGGGGTATCATGTTCCTGCTCAGAGTGGATCCGAATGCCGGCAGCAAGACGATCACCGAGGACGAGCTCAGGACTATCGTCGACGTAAGCCACGAAGATGGAGTAATCGAGACCGGAGAAAAGGAACTGATCTACAATGTATTCGATCTGAATGATGCCAACGCAAAGGATATCATGGTCCCAAGAGTCCATGTCACCTTCGCCAATGTGGATGACACTTATGAGGAACTGATCGAAATCTTCCGGGAAGACAAGTTCACACGGCTTCCTGTTTATGAGGAAAATCCGGACAATATCGTAGGCATCATTAATATGAAGGATCTGCTTCTCTACGACAGGAACCAGCCCTTCAGTGTGCGCGAAATCATGCGCGAGCCCTATTTTACTTATGAATACAAGAGCATATCCGAGCTCCTTGTAGAAATGCGGTCGGCTACATTTAACATCGCCATAGTCCTCGATGAATACGGTGAAATGGCGGGCATCGTCACCCTGGAAGATATCCTGGAAGAGATCGTGGGGGAGATTCACGACGAATATGACGCACCAGAAGACGAGCCTCTTCAGAAACTGGGCGAAAGAGAATATATCATAGAAGGCTCCATGAGCCTGGATGATGTAAACGACCGGATCGGCACAAAACTGGAATCCGATGATTACGATTCGCTGGGAGGACTAATCATCGACCGGCTGGATCGGATTCCGGAAGAAGGAGATGAAGTCTGTACAGACGACGGTATCCGCCTGGTCGTTGAGAAACTGGAAAAGAACCGGGTAGAGACAGTCCATGTATATCTGCCGGAGCCGGGAAATTCTGCGGATCGCAGTGCCGGGAAGCCGGAAGAAGTTCCCGGAGCAGGACAGGATTCCGATTCCGAGACATGGCATAGCACCAAGACTGATAGTGCCGCAGAAAGTCAGCCGTCAGGCAGTGATCCGAAGATTCCGGAAGAGACGGACGAAAACAACAGCAATCATGCAGAAGAAAAATGAACAGTTAAAAAAGTGGCAGGAATATTTCCTGTCACTTTTTTATCATCTCCGCATACTCTGATATGGAACGGAATATGAAAGGAACATGGACTATGCCTTATTCCATTATGCTGGATGCCGGTCATGGAGGCCGAAATCCCGGCGCGGTCTATAACGGCCGCCAGGAGAAAGACGACGCCCTTGCCCTCACTCTCGCAATCGGCCAAATTCTTCAGGAAAGCGGACTGGACGTCCTGTATACCCGAACTACCGATGTCTACGAATCTCCCTACGAGAAAGCAATGGAGGCCAACAATGCAGGGGCCGATCTGTTCGTCTCCATCCACCGCAACTCCTACCCGACCGATAATGCTGTATCCGGAGTAGAAACACTTGTCTACGATAAATCAGGGCTCAAATATGAGATGGCCCAAAATATTAATGATCAGCTGGAAGCGCTGGGATTTATAAATCTAGGCGTAAAAGCCCGTCCCAATCTGGTCGTCCTGAAGAGGACTCAGATGCCCGCGCTTCTGGTGGAAGTCGGTTTTATCAACTCTGACACAGACAACCAGCTTTTCGATACACATTTTGATGACATTGCTCAGGCCATTGCGGACGGTATCCTTGATACACTCCAGGTAGACGGCGACATTCCCTCCGGGAACAGGATCTACACTGTACAGACCGGTCTGTTCCGCAATCAGCTCTACGCTCACCAGCTGAAAGATGAGCTGGATGAAATGGATTTTCCAGCGGAAATCTCACAGGAAAACGGTCTGTATCGGGTTACTGTGGGTGCCTTTCCCACTCTCGATGAAGCGGTTGAGACAGAGCACCGGCTCAGACAGGCCGGATACCAGACACTGGTTGTCAGCCAGTAGAGGCTGAGAAAAGGGAGACGTGGGGTAAGTTCGCTTATTCTAGGTGTCCGCTGTCAAGGCGCTGTGTTGCCCCGGCGGCCACGCTCTCGCTCGGAGCATAGCGCAGCGGACACGTAAGGCCGCAAAGGACGCTGCCTAAGTGCCGGCGCTCTGCTACGGGCCTTCGGGGCAACACAGCGTCTTGACAGCGGCCTACGAGAACAACTGAACAAAACAGCCAGCGCCTAATCAGCCAGTCCCTGTGCGTAGATCACGT
Source organism: Candidatus Mediterraneibacter stercoripullorum (assembly GCA_019115765.1). Taxonomy (GTDB): domain Bacteria; phylum Bacillota; class Clostridia; order Lachnospirales; family Lachnospiraceae; genus Mediterraneibacter; species Mediterraneibacter stercoripullorum. The sequence continues at coordinate 8,999 of DXCZ01000041.1, forward strand.
CCACCACGCTGTTAACGTATTTCTCGCAGATATCGTCGGATGCAGCTTCCACCATAACGCGGATCACCGGCTCTGTGCCGCTTTCTCTTACGAGGATACGTCCTTCTGTTCCAAGCTCGTCAGCAGCTCTCTGAACCGCCTCCTGGACCGCCGGATTCTCGCGGGCAGTCTTCTTATCCTTTACACGGACATTCTTCAGAAGCTGAGGATAGATCTTGACCTCATCCGCCAGTTTACCCAGAGTCTGCTTCTTCTCCAGGATCACTTCCATGATCATAAGAGACGTAAGGATACCGTCACCGGTCCTTGCATGTTTACTGAAAATGATATGTCCGGACTGCTCTCCGCCGAGAACAAATCCATTCTTCATCATATTCTCATACACGTACTTGTCACCTACAGCGGTCTGCTCATATTTCATACCAATCTTGTCGCATGCTTTGTAGAGGCCCAGGTTCGACATGATCGTGGTAACGATCGTATTGCCCTCCAGGCGTCCCTGCTCCATCAGATACTTGCCGCAGACATACATGATGCGGTCACCATCTACAACATTGCCGTTCTCATCCACCGCGATACAGCGGTCTGCATCACCGTCATAGGCAAAACCAACATCAAGCTTCTTCTCCTTTACAAACTGCTGCAGCACTTCAATGTGGGTAGAACCGCAGTTTGTATTGATGTTCGTACCGTCCGGTTCGTTGTTGATCACGTAAGTCTTGGCTCCCAGCGCGTCAAATACGCTCTTCGCGATAGCGGAGGAGCTTCCATTCGCACAGTCCAGACCTACTTTCATATCCTTGAACGACCGGGTTGCAAGAGAGATCAGGTGGCCGATGTAGCGGTTTCTTCCCGCTGCGTAGTCGACAGTCCTTCCGATATTTTCCTTTGTAGCCAGAGGCAGTTCCTCTGTCTCCCCGTCAATATATGCTTCGATCTTATCCTCAACTTCCGCTTCCATCTTATGTCCCGCGCTGTTGATGACCTTGATTCCGTTATCATAGAAAGGATTGTGGCTGGCGGAGATCATGATACCGCAGTCGAAATCTTCTGTCCTTACAACATAGGAGACACTGGGAGTTGTCGTTACATGAAGGAGATAGGCATCTGCTCCGGAAGCAGTCAGTCCTGCCGCCAGCGCATATTCAAACATATAGCTGCTGCGTCTTGTATCCTTTCCGATCACAACACGCGCCTTATGCTCCTGTCCGAAATACCACCCCAGATAACGTCCCACTTTAAATGCATGCTCAACTGTGAGGACTACATTCGCCTCACCACGGAACCCGTCTGTTCCAAAATATTTACCCATAATTGTTTTCCTCTTTTATTCTCATATTTAATCTATGTACAGCTGCGGCTGTTCATATCCAATGCCGCCACCTTTTCTATTATATTACTATTACAAAAGAGTTACAAGTATTTCTTCTTTGTTACATGGAAACATGTCGAGGGGGTCGGCGGAAAGTCCCCGTATCGTCACGGCGGCCGCGCCTGGGCTCGGACATGTAGGAAAGAGATTAACAAGGGGGACAGAAAAAGCTAATGGTTTACAGAAAGGCGATTTTAAAGTATACTTGCTTTGGTTTAAAATCGCTTTTGACACATGAGTCTTAATGAATGTAAATGGGTACAAATGAGTATAATGGATGAATTTTATATGATAAAACTGATCGCCAGTGATCTGGACGGGACTTTGCTGCAGAATGGGGCTCAGGAACTGACTCCCAGGGCTATTGATCTGATACACAGACTGACGGAGAAGGGGATTTGTTTTGTGGCGGCCAGTGGCAGGCAGTACAGCAATGAACTTATCCTTTTCCGGGATATAAAGGACGAGATCTCGTATATCGCTGAGAATGGCTCTCTCTGCGTCCATCAGGGAAAAGTGATATCCCGGGGGATCATAGAGGATGATCTGGCTTACCGGATCATAGATGAAGTGAAAAAGAACGGGGACTTCGAGATCATTGTCTCGAGAGAGGACACATGCCTGATCGAGGATCAGAATCCGGCATTCGTAAATCACATTGTAAACGTGATAAGAAATAAAACAGAAGTTGTAAAGGATATCCGACAGATCCACGGCCCTTTCCTGAAGATCGCCATATGCAATATGGCAGGTAACAAGCGGATTCTGGAGGATTATCTGAAACGTCTCCAGGATATGTTCCGGGACGAGATCAAGGTAGTCACTTCCGGAAATATCTGGATCGACTTCATCGCCCCGGGCGCTAATAAGGGGACCGCACTTGCGGGCCTTATGAAACTGCTGGATATAAAACCGGAAGAATGCATGGCATTCGGTGATCAGTATAATGATATCGAGATGCTGGAGCTGGCAGGCCGCAGTTACGCCATGGCAAATGCCGCGCCTGGTATCTCCTACCACACAAAATATGTGACAGATTCTGTTGAAGACGTACTGGAAGATCTGCTGGCAGTCCTGTAATGCAGGACTGCCAGCAGATCTATTCAGCGCATTTCCACCACTGCATAAGGCTTTCCATCAGCATCACACAGTTCAGCCACTGTCCTCCCGGGCTCTTCTGAGATTTTCGGGTATATGACATCTCCCAGGACCGCAGACTTCTTATAATCCACTCTCAGCTGTCGGACGTCTGTGTCTTTTGGCAGCATTTCCAGCGCCATCTGTACATACTGGCAGTTGTTCACATGCTCATTTGTGTCGATATGATATTTTCTCACACGGAAAGATTCCTTTTCCTCGCAGTGCTCCGGCATGAGGATCTTTCTCCCCTCATAGGGCATGTCAAGAGGTTCTTCCGTCTCATATGGTTCGATATTCTCCGCTCCAGGTTTTGCCGGACGGCCTTTTTCCAGATCCATGAACACCCAGATAGAATTAGCACAGGCAATCCTTGCGCCTGCTCCATCCTTCATATAGAAATTACGGTTTCCGTAGAGTCCTTTGAATTCCGTGGGGAAGGTCCCGATTGTGATCTTCTCGCCCATCCGTGGATACCGCTCAACAATCACCTGCCAGTAAGACAGAACCCAGGCCTTCTTCTCCTTCTTCAGACGCTCCATGCCAAGCCCCACTTCCTCCGAATGGAACGTACAGCAGTCCTGGAAATAATTGATCAGAGCCGGAAGCGTCATCGTCCCCCGATGATCGATCTCACTGTATCTCACTCTGCTTTCAAATTCATACATACTTCGCACCTCTTTTTCTTTCCGCACAAATCATAGTTTTTTCTATATACAGAGTTCTTTATTCTTCATCTTTTTTCGCCACATAATCAACATCCACTGTAATCACACAGTTATACCGGGAATCCACTTCCTTCAGCCGTGATTCCAGTTCTTTCGGGATTTCTCTGCGCTTTTCTTCATCATATTCGATAGGGATCACCATATCGAATATGATATTTATCTGTTCCTCACCATGCACCACCCGAAAATCATGGATACTGCACTCTGGATCAAGTTCACGGAGCAGCTCCACTGTCTTGTCCCGAATTCTCAGTACTCTTTCATCCTTCATCTCCACCGGGTCCATGTGGATCACCAGAAAGATACCCAGTTTCTTTCCAGCGTCTCTCTCGATCCGGTCGATGATCTCATGAGATTTCTCAATATCGACATCGTTTGGGACCTCAGCATGGATAGACGCCATACTTCTTCCCGGCCCGTAATTATGTACGATCAGATCGTGAGTTCCTTCAATTCCGTCATAGCTCTCCACGAATGCCTTGATCTGTCTGGACAGCTCCGGATCGATCGCCTCACCGATCAGAGGCTCCAGAGTATCTCTGGCGATGCCTACGCCTGCCCACATGACAACCAGAGCCACACCCACACCTACAATGCCGTCGATATTGATGTCCGTGATCCGGAAGAAGACCAGCGAAAGGATCGTAGCTCCTGTCGTGATCACGTCTCCCATGGAATCCGTAAATACCGCCTGCATCACCTTGGAGTCGATCCGGACGCCCAGCTTTCTGTTAAACAGTCCCAGCCACAGCTTCACCGCGATGGACAGGAGCAGGATGATCACTGAGACCAGCTGGAAGTTCATCTCCTCCGGCTCCCATATCTTTCCGAAGGAATCCTTCAGAAATGTAAAACCCACCTCCAGCACAAGAAAAGATACGACCAGAGCAGCAATGTACTCGATCCTGCCGTGGCCGAACGGGTGATCCGCGTCCGCCGGCTTCTCCGCCATCTTCACTCCCACGAAGCTTATGATGGAGGAGCCTGCGTCCGAAAGGTTGTTGAAGGCGTCCGCCGTGACGGACACACTGTGCAGTACCAGTCCCACTATAAACTTCACCGCAAATAAAAAGACATTGCAGAAGATGCCCACAATGCTGGCCAGCACACCATATGCCGTCCGCACGGACACCTTCTCTACATCTTCATAGTCTTTTATAAAATGTCTTACCAGAAATTCTGTCATCTCATGTCTTCCTTTTTCTTCCTTTATCCTGTGACCTGTTTCCAGGTCTGCTTCATCTTATTTCAAAAGGAGCGGGCATATTCTCCCAAAAGCCGCTCATTTACCGCCAGAAGAACCAGCTTATTCTGAAATCAGATTCTGCGGTCACTCTGGAGTATTCTTCTTCTGTCAGAACGTTTTTCAGTTTCTGTTTTCCTTCCTCTGGCACCACGGCATTTACCGTATCCATGAAGCAGAGCCCGGGGTAGAGCACACACCACCAGTTATGTCCCTTCGCCGCGCCGATCTCGATGCGGAGCGCCTCGTAGTTCCCGGCCGGGAATGTCACATCTCCATAGGTCTTCTCCGGGAACCAGCAGGTGGTCACAGCTGCGCTGACTGTATCATCGCACCCCTGTTCCTCCAGAACGGTCCGCGCCTCTTCCTCCAGCTCATCTGTGTGATCCCGCACCCACTGTACAGTATCATCCACATTTTCACTGTCAGGCATCTCCCGCTCCAGATACTCAAGCACACCATCCCGCACCTTCAGCTTCAGCGCCTGGTCCTCCTGGCCGTCACTGTTGGCCAGAACATGGAATCGCAGCACCTCCTCAGAAAGATGCTGCTGCAGCGCCGTCTCCGCCGAGACACCCGACTCCCACACAACGAAAGCCGTTATCATCCCGGCGATGATCATTATGAGAACGGAAATGATCTTTTCCGCATTTCTTTTAATAAATACTCTATATCTCATATGTAGTCCCTCCATAGATCATTTTCTGATATATGGAGTATGGACTGTTTTACCTCTGCTTATTCACCAGTTATCACCACAGCCTGTTGAAAATGCCTGTGTACTGTATCATTCTTCCCTGTCACGCAGAGTTCCTACTACCGTATCGACCTGATTCTTGATATGGATGCCTGTCACATTGGTCGCACGGTCCTTGTCCCGCCCGGCAATCGACTCGATGATCTCCTGATGCTCCTGAAGGATCTGGGGATAGCACTCCTTCTTCTTCAGGTATTCGATCCGGTACCGGTACATCTGTTCCCGCAGATTGTTCAGCAGCTGGATCAGCCTCTGGTTGTCCGTGGCCTTGAAGATCACATCGTGGAAATCTACATCCGCCTGGGCGATCTGTGTGATATCATCGCTGTCCAGTACCCTGCGGAATGTATCCGCCGCGGCTCTGAGTTCCTTCAGTCCATCTGCATCAATGCGGTCGCAGGCAAGCTGAACCGCCAGTTCCTCCAGAGCGCATCGCACCTCCAGCACATCCCGGAGATTCTTCTCTGTGATCTCGGCCACCTCAGCTCCCTTCCGGGGGATCATGAGGACCAGCCCTTCCAGCTCCAGCTTACGGATTGCCTCACGGATAGGCGTCCTGCTCACGCCCAGCTTGTTCGCCAGCTGTATCTCCATCAGACGCTCTCCCGGCTTCAGCTCTCCTCTCAGGATCGCTCTCCGGAGCGTATTGAATACAACGTCCCGGAGCGGAAGATATTCGTCCATTGTAACTTCAAAATCTGTACTCATATATTATTTCCTCCTAACACTGTGTATACTTGTCACATACACCTGCCTGGTCAGTGCTTTCTCTCTGATCCGCCTCTGTGCATCCCTGGCTGCCGCCCGGTTTTCAAAAAGCCCGAACACCGTAGGGCCGCTGCCGCTCATCATGGCATTGAGGGCTCCTGCCGCTTTCATCTCATCCTTGATCTGCTCGATCACCGGATGCATGGGAATCGTTACCGACTCCAGCACATTTCCCATAGATGAGGCGATCCGTTTCAGATTTCCTTCCTTCAGCCCCTCGATAATGCCGTCTATATCCGGATGCACTGTGATCTCCCGGGCGTCCAGAGCTTCGTAGACAACCTTTGTAGATACGCTGACCGGAGGCTTGGCGATGAGGACCGTACATTTCGGCATGGCAGGGAGCACGGTCAGCTCCTCTCCGATCCCTTCCGCCAGTACCGTTCCTCTCATGATACAGTAGGGAACATCCGCTCCCAGCTTCACGCCCCGCTCCATCAGCTCCTTCTGAGACAGCTTCAGTCCGAACATCCGGTTGAGGCCGAAAAGGACTGCCGCCGCATCCGCGCTGCCTCCGGCAAGACCTGCCGCAACGGGGATATGCTTGTTCAGAGAAATGTCGATCCCCGGTCCGATGCCGAACTCATCCGTCAGCATCTGTGCCGCCTTGTAAGCGATATTCCCCTCACCTGTGGGAAGAAATCCCAGGTTTGTCCCCACCCGGATCCCCGGCTCCTCTGACTGGTCCAGCTTCACCTCATCATACAGATAAACTGACTGCATGATCATCCGAACGTCATGATATCCGTTTTCTCTCCGCCCCAGCACATCCAGTCCCAGATTGATCTTCGCCAGAGCTTTCAGCTCCATATGCCTCATCCCATGTCCTCCATATCTCTATATCTCTTGCATCTTAACTTATTTATTTTTTTCCATTCCCTGCAACATCAGCCAGCTTCTCTGCGGCCTTACGTGTCCGCTGCGCTTATGCTCCAAGCGAAAGCGCGGCCGCCGGGGCAGCACAGCATCCTGACTGCGCCCCCCGGAATCAACAAACCGCCCCTGTTGTATCTTGTATACATTGTACCTACAGTATACTCATATTTTCTTTAAAAATCAACAGCTTATCACCTGTTTTCACGTTTTCACTCTCCAGCCCGTTTACCTCCATGATTCCTTCCATAGTTGTCATATATCTCTTCGCCAGACTCCACAGATCCTCTCCCTCCTGAACGATATGCCCCACAATACCCGGGCGGTTTTCCAGCTGCTCTATATCCAGCGGCTGTGTCTGTACTTCTGTAATCACCTCCATGGGGACCGGTTTTCTCAGGAACACGTCGAACGCCAGGACTGCCTTTACTTCCACTGCTTCATTTCCAGCCAAGGTGACAGCCAGCTGTTCTACATGATAAGCCATGCTGCTTCTGATGTCTTCCGGCATATCCGGGCATTCTATAAGATACGAGAATGGGACCATTCCCTGCCAGCTGCCCAGCGGTTCCTCGTCATCTGCTTTCAGGTACAGAAAGGAAACATGAAGGATACCCTCCACCCGGATCCCTTCCGGCGTATTCTGAACCTGTTCCGTCTGTATGCTGCCATTGCTGTGGATGATCTGCAGAACATTGTCTTTCAGTTCAGGCAGCGAGAGTCGTTCCGCCAGTCTGCATCTGGACTGATTCTGCATCAGAAGCTCCTCATATACCGCTTCACGGGTTACCGGCATACACTCCTGCTCCAGGGAATACAGGTCTTCCAGCAGTTCCATCTCTTCCTCTTCATACAGGTTCATACGCAGGGACAGGGTTGCCTCTACTCCAAGTATGCGCATCTCTCCGTCTTCATCCAGTCTGGTATCCACAAGCGTGTCTTCCAGACTGTGCTGAACATGATAATACATTCCCTCGGCTGCACCTTCACATGGCACTCTCCCTTCGAATGGCACGCCCTGCTCGATCCAGTCGGTCTTCCCCTCTCCGGACAGATACATGCAGAACAGCAGTAGTTCTCCTCTGAGATAGACTTCATCCTGGCCGATACGGATATCCAGCTTTCTGCAGTCCAGATCTGACAGAAGCATACACCCGATACTCTCCTTTGTACCGGGAAGGGAGACAGACTCTTTCACCCTGTATGTATCCTGCTTCGACACATCCAGCTTCAGGAAATTGACATTCTTCATTTTCCGGCAGACCTGGATATCTGTTTCCACGCCCACTGCAGTCTCCTCATCCTCCAGCCTTTCCCGTCCCACTTCCAGCTCCACCATAATGCGCAGGGAGAGTTTCCGGGGATTTACTACAGTTACGCCTGTCTCTGTCCGCATGTTGCGGATAAAATACGTCCCGTCTTCTCCGTCCTCCGCATATACCATTTCTTCAAAAGGAAGTTTCCCGTCCAATACGGCAGGCCGGGGATCTGCCGAGTCTGTAATATAAAGGATCTGGAAATAGACTTTCCCCGTGATCCTGACATAGTTCTCTATAAGACGGATATCCTCGGTGCGCACGTCTGCCCGTCCCTGGACGATCCTCCCCACATCTTCTCCCGCCTCCGGCACACTGTAGTCTTCATCCAGGTAGAACTGGTCGAAAATCCGTTTTCCTTCCTGCGTATAATGAATCGGTCGTGTGATCAACTCCATGGCTATCCTCCTAATCAAAAATCACATTTTTATCAATATATTCCAGTTTTACAACAACATACGGAAATGTGCTGATCTCTTTGATGTCTTCCCCGGCCTCCGGGCCGAGGAGAGTGGTATGTATAAAGACCGCATCTTCCGTCTCATAAAGATCATTGACTTCCACGCTGTATCCGGTAGTCAGCTGTGTGCCATAGCCTTCTGCAATATACAGACTCCCCTGATCCGCATAGGTCAGCTGAAAGGGCGACGTCTCCTTTTTCTCGATCAATGCGTTCAGTTCATCCGGCACTGCCTCATGTTCTATGACTGTAAAGGAAATATCTCTGAGCTTATCCGTCTGCGCAGGTCTTTTCACACATCCGGCATTCAGACATACAGCCAGACAGATCACAAGCAGCTTCGGAATCCCTCCCACTCTCCGTTTCTTTCCCCCGCCATGCTCCCGCGCTCTCCTCCACATCGTTTTTTTCTCTCCGTCCCGCCTCTCTTTTCTTCTTATTATTTCCATCTGCTTTCCATTTGTCCCCGGAATATTTCCATACTATCTTATGTCAGATCCCTCATAAAAATGCAGGCAAGAGTTCACTCCTCCTTGTTTTTTCCAAGTTGCTGCTATATAATACTTGGAGATGTATTTCAAGTCGAAAAAATGTCGCTTTTACACTATTGATGAAAGAGAGGATCTGTACAATGTTCCGCTTTATTTGTATCGTAATTTTTCTTATTGTATACCTGATCCTGTCCATTCCGGTTTTTTTGGTGGAATGGGTGGTCGGTAAATTCAATCCGTATGCGCGTGACATCAGTTCCCTGCGGATCGTCCAGTGGGGATTTAAGGTGATCCTGAAGATCACCGGAGTCCGTGCAACCGTCATCGGAGAGGAAAATGTTCCCGATGAGGCTGTTCTTTTCGTGGGAAACCACCGCAGCTATTTCGATATCCTGCTTACCTACAGCCGCTGCAGGAGACTGACCGGCTACATCGCGAAAAAGGAAATGGAGCATTATCCTTCGCTTTCCACCTGGATGCGCCGTCTCTACTGTCTGTTCCTCGACCGCAAGGATCCGAAAGAGGGACTGAAGACAATCCTGCAGGCGATCGAGTACATCAAAAATGGTATTTCCATCTGCGTATTCCCCGAGGGAACCCGCAATACCGGCGAGGAGCTGACTATGCTCCCCTTCAAGGACGGAGCCTTTAAGATCGCCACTAAAACCGGATGTGCGATCGTCCCGATTTCCATGAACAATACAGCAGAAATCTTTGAGAGCCATTTTCCAAAGATCAAGAAGACACATGTAGTTATCGAATATGGGAAACCGATCTACCCGGATCAGCTTGATAAAGATACAAAACGTCATATCGGAGATTATGTAAAAAATATTATCCAGGAGACGATCCAGAAAAATGCAGAACTGGTTTAAAAGACAGTAAAATCGGTGAAAATAAGAGATTTGAAAAAAAATAAAATTAGGGGTTTACAAACCGGCAATGTTATGATAAGATATCACTTGTCGAGCGGAAGTGGCGGAATGGCAGACGCGCTAGATTCAGGTTCTAGTGGGAGTTAATCCTGTGAGAGTTCAAGTCTCTTCTTCCGCATTGCAAACGAGAGAATCCTTTAAAAGGGTTCTCTTTTTTTCTGCACTGTTATAAAACACGGAGGATAATTCCGGAAACAGATCCGGGCCTGACGATCCGGAACAGGTAATTGCATTAGGGAGGAATCTTAAATGGAAGAGAATGAAAAAATCCTGTTATTTGAGAAAGCGCCGATCCCGGCGGCTGTGGCGAAACTGTCCGTTCCCATGATCTTCAGCTCTCTTGTTATGGTGCTGTACAACATGGCCGACACATATTTTGTGGGAATGCTGAACAATCCGGTAGAAAATGCCGCAGTGTCGCTGGCCGCTCCGGTACTCCTTGCATTCAACGCGGTGAACAACCTGTTCGGAGTGGGCACATCAAGCATGATGAGCCGTGCACTTGGGAGGAAAGACTACAACACGGTATCTCAAAGTTCTGCTTTCGGATTCTACTGTTCTCTGATCTGCGGCATAATCTTCGGTGTGCTTTGCGGACTGCTCCACAATCCTCTGCTCACCCTCATCGGAGCCGATGCGACCACCCGTGCCGCTACACAGGGCTATATGTTCTGGACAGTCTACCTGGGCGCAGCTCCAGCGATTCTTAACGTAGTCATGGCTTATCTGGTGCGCTCGGAAGGCGCAGCTCTGCACGCCAGCATCGGCACGATGAGCGGCTGTCTGCTAAACATTATCCTTGATCCCATATTCATCCTTCCCTGGGGCCTTCACATGGGAGCTGCCGGTGCAGGACTTGCTACCTGTCTCTCTAACTGCGCAGCCTGCCTGTATTTCTTCGTACTGCTGTACATAAAACGGGGTAATACCTTCGTCTGCATCAACCCGCTCATGTTCCGCATCAGGAAGCAGATCGTACTGGAAGTATGCGGCGTAGGAATCCCGGCATCTATCCAGAACCTTCTGAATGTAACCGGAATGACTATCCTTAACAACTTCACCTCCGCCTACGGAGCCGACGCAGTAGCCGCTATGGGAATCGCGTATAAGATCTATATGGTCCCCATGCAGGTGTCTCTTGGATTTTCCCAGGGGATCATGCCTCTGGTCAGCTATAACTTCGCCTCCGGAAACCGCAGACGTATGAAGGACTCCATCCTCTTCGCAATGAAACTGATCGTCCCGGCACTGGCAGTCATAACAGTCATCTATTACATCACCGCCGGCAGTCTGATCAGCCTGTTCATGCAGAACACGTCCATCATCGCCTATGGCACGCGTTTCCTCAGGGGCTTCTGTCTGGGACTTACATTCCTCAGCGTGGATTTCCTGGCAGTGGGTGTATTCCAGGCGCTGGGCTTCGGCAGATATGCTCTGCTCTTTGCCGTTATGAGGAAACTGGTCCTGGAGATCCCGGCGCTGCTCATCCTGAACTGCCTGTTCCCGCTCTACGGACTGTCATACGCGCAGTTTACTGCAGAGCTTATCCTGAGCCTATGCGCAGCGCTGATGCTGCGGCATATCTTCCGTAAATACAGAGACGGAAATACAGCTTAATTCCGTCCTTGCATTTTCTCTCCGGAGTGCTATAATATTCTACATGGAAGCATAGCTCAGCTGGGATGAGCGTTCGCCTCACACGCGAGAGGTCATGGGTTCGAGCCCCATTGCTTCCATTTTTCATGCACTTTTTCAACGCTGTCTCTGCCAAGCCCATTGGGAACGCTTTTCCAAAGTTCTCAATGGGCGTCACTCTGCAATCTTATACTCCTTCTTCCGTCAGCACTCCGGAGCGCAGCAGATCGGTAAGCAGTCGCCTGGACTCTCTCCTGATCTCTTCAAGAGACGCTTTCTCCTCATGGGATTCATTGATAAAACCGAGCATGCCATAACAGACAAATCCCGCGATCTTTTTCGGCGAGTATTTCAGCTGCAGCTTCCGCCGAATATGGCTCGTATGCATTTCTACTGTCTCCAGCACCAGAGTATAGAAACGGATAGCCAGATACGGATTCCGGTCCGGATCCGTATGACGGAAGAAATCAATCCGGTCATAATACAGATCAAGGATACATTCCAGTACATTCACATAACCTGCCACAAGCGAATTATAGGGATTGTTCTCCTGCTGCCTTCTCCGGTAATCCGCAGTTCCCAGTTCTACCATATCATTAAAAATGTCGTCCGCCAGCGCGTATTTATCACTGTAATGAGCATAGAATGTGATTCTGCTCACCTCTGCCTTTCTGCAAAGCTCAGTGATAGATATCTGTTCAAATGTCTCCTTATCCAGCATCGCTACCATGGCCTCTTTCAGTGCCTTTTTCGTCTTTGTGATCCGTCGGTCTTCCATTTTCTGACACTTTTCCTTTCCTGTATAAATAGCTTACATTTCCCGCATTTTGTTCATTGTTATTCCAATTCCATTTTGCTATAATCTTAACACGTGTACAAATAACGGTCAACCAATGTTCAGGAGGTCACTATGCCAAAGATTGCAGTCATGACAGACAGCAACAGCGGGATCATGCCCGGAGACGGGAAATATCCGGATATTCATGTCCTGCCCATGCCCGTCATCATCGATGAGAAGATATATTACGAGGGGATTGATATCTCCCATACAGATTTCTACCGGATGCAGTCATCCGGAGCAAATATTACAACATCACAGCCTTCTCCCGGAGATGTGACTTCTATGTGGAAGGAACTGCTCAGGACCTATGATCAGATTGTCTTCATACCCATGTCCAGCGGTCTCAGCAATACATGCCAGACTGCGGCCATGCTGTCCGGCGATGAGGAATTCGCCGGCCGGGTTTTCGTCGTCAACAACCGGCGCATCTCCGTCCCACAGCTGCAGTCCGTACTGGATGCCCAGATTCTTGCCCGGGACGGGAAGTCCGGAGGCGAGATACGTGACATCCTGGAGAATGAGGCTCTGGACGCCAGTATCTACATCGCTGTAGATACACTGGAATATCTGAAAAAGGGCGGTCGAATCACACCCGCCGCCGCAGCTATCGGTACTGTACTCCGGCTGAAGCCTGTACTGACGATACAGGGGGACAAGCTTGATTCCTTTGCAAAGGCAAGAGGAATGAAGTCTGCCTTCCGGACTATGCTGGGCGCAGTCAAAGAAGATATCTCATCCCGTTTCTCACAGCTGAAGGATGACGAACTTTTAAAAGTGGGTATTGCCAATACTGAAATGGAATCTGATAAACTGGAAATGTTCAAAGAAGAGATGAAAAACAATTTCCCCGATATGGAACTGGTATACTCGCCTCTGACCATGAGCATCGGAACCCACACCGGCCCCGGAGCGCTGGGGATCGGAGTCTTCCGCTGTCACAGATCTTAAGGAAACAGTCCTTGGAATACATTATCCCGTAAAATCAAAAACTTCCGGCGGGGATGCATATTTTCGTGATTGAAAACATGCATTCCCTTCGGAAGTTTTATATATGCCAATGGCTGACTTCTCAATGCTCTAAATGTAGGTTCCACCTCCATAGCCGCCGTATCCGCCGCCATAACCTCCGCAGCACAGGCCGCTTCCTCCGCAGCAGAGATTGCACAGAAGGTTTGCCAGGCAGAGCTTCACACAGCAGCTGCTGTCGAAGGTTCCCGGATAACCGTAGGCGCTCTGGCGCTGCTGGTACCAGCTGCCGCCGTTCTGCAGGCGCTGGAGCAGCATCTGATACTGCATATTCTGAGGATCAAGACGGACCGCTTCTTTGGCATGTTCCAGAGCAGTCACGTTATTTCCCAGGCCGGAGTTTGCAGAGGCACTGTAGAAATACCAGAGCGCCCCCCGGTCTTTGATGCCGTTCAGCACATTGAGAGCCTCATTGTAATGGCCGCTCCGGATATAGTTGGCGGCAGCCTGAAGATGAATATCATCCTCGCTCTGACTGCTGCCCTGAGAAGAGCCGCCGGATCCGCCATAACCGCCGAAGCCGCCGAACGGATCTCCACCGAAACCGCCATAGCCGCCAAACGGGCCATAATCATCGTACCCTCCCCGGCTGCCATAGCCGCCGGCATTGCCATAGCTGCCGGAAGATGAGGAATATCCCTTCTCCCGCTCATCCATAATCTGCCTGTAAGCCTGCTGGACCTCCTTGAACTTTGCCTCTGCCTCATCTTTATGCGGATTATTGATATTGGCGTCAGGATGATACTTTCTGCTTAGCTTTCTATATGCTTTCTTGATCTCATCTTCAGACGCGTTCCTATCTACACCTAGTATACTGTATGGATCTGACATATCTGTAAAATACCCCTCCGGATTTTCTGAACGTTTTTATTTTATAATTCGGAACCGTTATCCCTTCTGCCCAGGCCATTCTCACTGCATCAGCTCTTCTTGATAAATGTAGTTCCACACTTGGGACAGCGGATCTCAATCTTTCCTTTTCCTCTCGGAATACGGATCTTCTGCCTGCATCCCGGGCATGTATATATATGATATACCCGGCGCTGCTTCCATATATTGATCTGCTTCTGGAAGAAACTTCGGATCTTATATGTCCTGTTCAGGAAAGCATCATTTTCCGCATACCGCTTTGATATGTTGCGGGAAAACATGCGAAAATAACAGTAAATGATCACCACCCAGCCCAGGAAATAAAAGAACATCCCAACCGGATGGCTGCCGAACAGCGCTGACAGAAGCACTACTACGACACCTGTGATCAAAAGGAACTTAGACAGAGAATCTACTCCGTTCCGCCCCTGCATAAAACGATACAACTTTTCTTTCATTTTCATCCTTCCTTATCTAAACAAACACATTTGCATTATGGGATATATTTTCCTCCGATTCTGCAATAAAGTCAATGAAATTCTTATTAAAAAACCCTATACTTTTTGTAAGGTGCTTCCGTTTACGACTCCTCGTCTGATACATTCAGGATATTATCGCATATTGTATCCGAGATCAGATAGACGATCCGGGAATCATTGATCATGACATACCTGTCTCCTTCTCCATTTTCATTTCCAATGTAGAGAGTCAGTGTCTGTTCCTCGTCGTCTGAAGTGTATACCGCTTCCACTGTGATCCTTGTATCTTCATCCAGTCCGTATCCTGCCAGATCTGCGTCTTCCACCGAGTAATCCGCCGCCTCGGTCAGGGTTACCGCGCCCAGGCCTCCGGCAACTGCTGCTATATCTTCCGCCTGCTCCTCATTTTCCGAGTCATAGGTGGTAGTCTCGCCGTTCTGAGTGATCGTTTCTCTGACAAGATTACCACTGCCGATGCTTGGATACTCATCCAACCGGGCCATATCATCCAGCGAGTAGTTCAGATCATCAATGACAGCAGTGGAGACTGTATAGACTTCTCCGGCGTCATCTACCGTCACATAGTAGTAATCTCCTGTCACATTTCCAAAATAAAGCTGGTAACGCCGTTTTCACCAGCCTTCGCCAGGATCCGTTCGATCCCAGGTACATTTTTCAGGATCTCTCTGACTTCCGCAGGGGATGCTTTCGTCTCCAGCTCCACTCTATCCGACTCGCCCAGCATCCGTTCCAGATTTTCCGGCGTATCACTGGCTACCAGCCTGCCCTTTGAAATAATCAGTATGTAGTCGCATATCTCTCTCACCTCTGCCAGTATATGTGAGCTGAGGATGACCGTATGCCTCTTCGCAAGGCTGCGGATCAGACGTTTCTCCACATCCCTGATCCGCACCATCTTCTCCACTTCTGTCACCTGATCCGCCCTTTTACTCCGGGGGAGCTTCTTCAGCTCTGCAGCAAACTCCAGATACTCCCGGACAGTCATATCCATATAAAGGGGAGGCTGCTCCGGCAGATAACCGATACACCTCTTCGCCTCCTCCGGCTCTTTCAGGATATCGTGTCCGCCTATGACAACCTCCCCTTCCGTAGCGCCCAGATATCCCGTCATGATATTCATAGTCGTGGATTTCCCGGCTCCGTTGGGCCCCAAAAAGCCATAGATCCTTCCGGGCTCAATGGTGAAATCCAGATGGTCTACGGCCAGATGGTTTCCATATTTCTTTACCAGATTCTTTACTTCGATCAAATTCCTTCCCTCCTGACGTGTGTTATTCACAGCTAAACACGTTAAAAAGGTACCAGAATTGTGTGAAGGTTATGTGTTTCAAATGTGACGGAGTTTTGTCGTCACTCCTCTATAAACTCCCCTTTATTCGCCTCTTCATATTCTTCTGTCACAATATCAGCAATGATCTGCTGTCCGGTCTGATCCGGATGCAGCCCGTCGGACTGGACGTGCCCGCATACGTCCGACTCTGAAACAGATGCTACTCTATAGTCATATTCCCACGCATGTTCTTCCATGATCTGATTCATATTGCCGATGATGTCCTCCACTACCTGATTCATGGTGGACGGGAGCTCCATATTCGCCACCGGATTATAAATATCCGTGACGATGATCTGCGCATCTTCTTTCCGCAGAGGTGTGATGGTATCCATCATCTGCCGCCACTGAACTTCGAAGGAATGATAATCCCAGTTGGCAAGGGCGTTGATGATATTCAGGACAAGAAACGGATTCTCCCCCACCGCATCCTCAAGCACTTTCAGCGCCTCATCCGCGCTTTTGAACTTCGTATCTGTGTTCAGGATCTCCTGCACCACCCTCTTACATTCATTGAGAAGGTCATTTGAGCCGACCGTGATAAATATAACGTCTGCGTTTTCCAGACTTACAGTCACTTCCTCCTTTGTCAGGATCTTCTCGTTCATGTCAGCTGAATCAAGGCCGTTCTTTGCATAATTTTCCACTATATACGGGGAACGGTTCTGCGAAGCGATCTGCTCTGCCGCCAGATTGCCATAACACTCGACATGAACAGACTTGTCTCCGGAATACCCCTTGGCAATACTGTCGCCAAGTACAGTGACATGCAGAGTTTCACCGCTGCTTTCTGCAACGTCTCCGGCACAGCCGGCACTGTCCTCCAGTGAATCCTCTGCCGATGCCGTTCCCGATTTCCCGGCAGTCTCCGTCTGTTCTTCCGTTACCCTATTTTCTTCTGTTGTTTTATCCGCCATATCTGCCGTGCCGCCGGTCTCCAGATTATCCGTCTGCTCCTCGGTCTTCGCGTCCTGCCGCACTTTATCTGCTGCGCCCGATCCTCCCTTCGTCCTGTTCAATGAACCAAACAGAGGCGAAAGAATCGCCAATACAGCCAGAAGAACCGTTAGCAATAACACCGCTGCCGTGCGAAGAATCCTTTTTCTCATTTTCAACACTTCCTTTGTAGTCCCGGATCAAATTCAGACAATAAAGGACAGCCCTTTTCAAGCTGTCCCCGTCTACATTATAACATTTATTCTTTCCGTCTGTTAAGAATATCATACAGAATTTATTTATTCTTCGGATTTTTCCATATCCAGAGCGCACTTACGATTCCGATGATATAAAGAATGTTCACAAGTACCGTTGGATTATCCCTCAGCAGAGAGGTCACTCCCACGATCGCAGCCAGCGAAGCCGCCAGCTGAAAAGCGCTGAGAAGCCTCTTCTGACGGGCATCCTTTGCCTTCTGACGAGTCTCCTCCCGCCTCTGCTCCAGTTCAAGATACTCCATCAGATTCTCATCTCCGATGTGGGTGAGGATCCACTGCTCCCTGGAAAACTCTCTTTCCTCCTTATTAAAATGAAAGAGCCCCTTTTTCTTCCTTTCCTTCTGATCAGCCGCCGATTCAGACGCTGCCGCCTCATAAAGCTTATCCGCTGAATCCGTTGCATGATCATGCTCTTCCGGCTCCGCCGCCGTTTCCGCTCTGCCCGGTCTGCTCCACTCCGCATCCTCAGACGCCGCATTTCCAGACACCGTATCCTCATATCCCGGCATCCCGGTATAATCCTCCGGAGTCACCGGCTGTTCCTGCGTAGTATTCGCTGCTTCCTCTATTTTATCTTTCATTGTATTTTCTTCAGACACCGCTCTTCTCCTTCTGCAAACCCAAAACATATGTGTACCTGTTCTCTTACGGATTATTATATCCACAAAAAGAATGCCTTGCAACCCACAATCTGCTGTCCTTTTCTCTTCCTTTTCTCTTCCCCCTGGCCGGCCGCTGTTCCGGCTTATCTCAGCGCCCAGCCGTGAAGGAACTGTGTTGTCACGAAGGCCCGTAGCAGAGCGCTGGCACTTATGCCACGTCCTTTGCGGCATTGCGTGTCCGCTGCGCTATGATCCGAGCGAAAGCGCGGCCGCCGGGACAACACAGCTCCTTCACAGCGGACGCCTGAGACCGTCCCAACAGCACCGCCACTCTATATCTTCAGTCCCCGGTACCGGTTAAAGCATGCAAATATCTCCTGTTTTCTCGGCATAGCCATACAGGAGATGCTGGAGCTGTTCTCACAAAGTCCTGCCAGCGACTCCTTCCCGATCACCTTTTCCAATTCGTCAACGATCTCCCGCAGGCTCTTCCTTCCGTCCAGCAGCCTTTTCTGGGCGTAGCGCATGCAGTATCCGAGGGCAGTCAGCTGTTCGCTGTCCGCCAACTGCTCTACATATCTGAGATCAATGGTCTCTTTGTTGATCATCACGCCGTCTTTTCCCATAGTCTTCATCTTGATCCGGTCATTTCCTTTAAATGCAGAGTTCGGTCTGGGACAGCGCCGGAAGTCCGGTTCCCGTGCCGGCTGTTCCGGCACACTGATGACAGGATATGCCTCCGCCTCTTTCTTGGCGTAGGCTGTTATATCCTTCGGCACATAGCGGTCCATCTGGATAATGGTATCCGCGATATGGAAATAAGCTCCCGAACTGCCCGCCACGATAACGGTAGAGATTCCATACTTTTCATACAGTTCCCGTATCCGCTCAATAAACGGAGTGATCGGCTCCATATCTCTGTGGATGACCCGCTGCATCAGTTCATCACGGATCATAAAATTGGTGGCGCTGGTATCCTCATCGATCAGCAGCAGCGAAGATCCCGCCTCTACAGCCTCGATCACATTTGCCGCCTGAGAAGTACTGCCGCTTGCATCTTCCGTACTGAAATGGACGGTATCCTTTCCATTCGGCAGATCATTGATAAACATGGATATGTCCGTATTCTTAATACTTCTTCCGTCCTCGGCCCGGATCTTCATGGCAGTATTGTCTGTGATCACATACTCTCTGCCGTCTCCTGCAATATGATTGTAAACGCCCAGTTCAAGCGCCTTCAGCAGAGTAGATTTTCCATGATATCCGCCGCCCACGATAAGTGTGATGCCTTTTCGGATCCCCATGCCCGTGATCCGGCCTTTATGAGGAAGATCCAGCGTAACGCTCTGCTCTTCCGGTGAGACGAACTTTACACCGCCTTTCATAGGACGGGAAGATACACCTGATTCTCTTGGAAGAACGCTTCCATCCGCCACAAAGGCGCAGAGTCCCAGCTGAGGAAGCATTTCCCGGATGTACTGCTGATCCTCCGCCAAGTCAATGATACTGCGCAGGCGTCCGGCGTCCATATTTTTATACATGAGAGCGTGCTTCACGCACTCCGGGACAAAGTCAAAGAGGATCTTCTCCAGCTCCCGGGCATTGATGGTCCTGCCGTTAGCCGGGAATCCAATCTCCATCCGCAGGATGATATCCCCGGAAGCCGGATCAAGGGTACATGCCGTGCGCTCCAGGACCTCCTGTCCGCAGCGGCTCACCGAGATCAGACCGCTCTTTCCCGACCCTTTCGCCTTGAAGGCGAACTGATCCGCCCTCCTGCCGAAATGTCTGGTCAGCTCATCCTGAAGGGCGATGCGCTGATGAGTATCTTTGTACAGTTCCCGGGGAAATCCTGCCGTCTTCCCCTTCACATGAACACTCACTTTTGACGGAGACGCGAAGGGATCTCCCTGTACATGGTCAATAGAGAGCACATATCCGGGAAACTGGTACATGCCTCTTGTATCTTTATAGGCAGGATAACTGCGGTGGTCGATCCTGCCCAGCAGATTTCTCAATTCTGTTGATGTCTGCATGGTCTAAACTTCCTTTCGTCAATATTAAGATGCCAGGGTCAAAAGGTCTGAGCCCACATGAGCTCGCTCATAAGTGGGTGAAAGACCTTGGGACCCGCCCCGATATGAGCATAAAAGTGGGATGTATATCCCACGATATGCGAATATTGGGGAGGGTGC
>DXCZ01000042.1 GCA_019115765.1 Candidatus Mediterraneibacter stercoripullorum
TTTTATCTCAATTTCCATTGCAGACTCTTCATTAACAACACCCAGCAATTCATCAATGCTTGTCAGCTTTATCTTTTCTCCGCTCCTGCTATTTTTCATATTCCAGCACCTCCTGTGTCAGATTTCGGTAAGCCTCGGCGACCTTGCTTTTCGGGCAATGGGAATAGATGCTGACTCCCTCTGCACTTGTCTCTGCCGCTTTCACCGACATAGGGATTGAAGTTTCAAAGATTGCAATCTGTGAGCCATAGGTTTCACGCAGCTTCGCCGTGATATCTTTCGCATAATTAGTCCGGTAATCCACCATAGTAAGAAGGATCCCCTGAATCTCAAGTCTCCGGTTCAGTCTCTTTTTGACCATCAGGATTGTCTTAATCAGCTGCTGGAGTCCTTTTACCGGGAGATATGCTGCCTGTACAGGGATAAGAACAGAATCCGCAGCAACTAAGGCATTGATCGTCATCATCCCAAGACTCGGCATACAATCAATTAAAATGTAGTCGTATCTTTCTCTCATCATATCGATATAATCCTTCAGGATCAGCTCCCTGCTCATTACATTGCCCATAACAACTTCTAATGCTGAAAGTTCAATATTCCCGGGCATAATATCGATATCTTCCTCATGATGAAGAATGCCTCCGGATGGGTTGACTTCTTCCTCATTGATCACTGCTGTTAATATATTTGCCAGCGTGATCGGAATCTCATCGGGTTCCACATATCCGAGACTCGCTGTGAGACTTCCCTGGGGATCTGTATCAACAAGCAGCACCCTTTTCCCTTCTCTTGCAAGTCCAATTCCTAAATTTACCGCTGTTGTTGTTTTGGCGACTCCGCCTTTCTGATTTGCTACCGCAATAACTCTTCCCATTCTTCAGTCCCCCTTTTCACATGGTTTCTCAGATATTCTTCAAAAATGCTCCGCCGGATCAATACCTTTTTTCCAATCTTATAAACAGATCCCGATATATGAGACAGCCTGACAACTGGTTTATATCCTAATCCGTAATAATCCATTGCCTGTTGATAACTGACAAATTCCCTCTGCAGGAACGCCAGGTCCTCATCGTCAATCAGATTGGAAAACATCCATACTTTTCCATGCATGTTAGCCCTCCTCCTTTGGATCGGAATTATCTTTTGTCTCACGAAACCTTTCAAGATATTCATCAAAAATTTCACGGTTAATCAATACAATTCCATCCATTCTGTAAATTGCTCCTGCCTCATTAGCTAACTCCATTAATTTCTTATGAGACAGACTGTATACAATCTCTGCCTGCTGATACCGAAGGAATTTTCTTCTAAGCCTCCGGGCCGCCTCCATAACTTCACTGCGTTTCTGCTCATTATAGTACATATCTTCTGTTCTCATAAAACAGTCTCCCTTCTTAAATGCGGCCACTACTGCTGTTTATACGTGAGGAATAAAAAAAGAGCACTCTTTGAAATTTTTTCTTTCAAAAAGTGCTCAAATCATCGGTTTCCCGATATGATTCGCAGATAACAACTCTTCACCACGCTTCGTGATACTTCGTGGTTATTTCGAAAATTGTTGTCAAATTGTTGTCAAAATGAATATTTGCTGTCAAATCTGAAGGTCATTTCTTATCCTTAATACAGCTTCGCTCCTGCCGGGATCTGATCATCCACCATCAGAAGATTCAATGCTTCCTGCCCATCGTACTCATGTACCGCACTGATCAGCATACCCTCGGAGTCGATACCCATCATCTTCCTGGGCGGCAGGTTCACGATGGCGATGCAGGTCTTTCCAACCAGCTCTTCCGGCTCGTAATACTCGTGAATTCCGCTTAAAATCGTGCGTTTCCGGTCTGTTCCATCGTTCAGTGTGAACTTCAGGAGCTTCTTACTCTTCGGAACTGCCTCGCATGCCTCCACCTTTACAACCCGGAAATCGGACTTGCTGAAGGTGTCAAAATCAACGGCATCCTCGAACAACGGCTCGACTTTCACCTTGGAAAGATCAATCTTCACAGCCGGCTCGGACTCCTCTTTCTTGTCCGATTTCTTGCCTTCGGCTCCGCCGATGCTCTTCATTGTGGGGAAGAGCAGTACGTCCCTGATGGCAGCGCTGTCTGTGAGCAGCATACACATTCTGTCGATACCGAATCCGATACCTCCTGTAGGCGGCATACCGATCTCCAGAGCATTCAGGAAGTCTTCGTCTGTTGTGTTCGCCTCTTCGTCGCCCTGAGCCAGCTGCTCTTCCTGAGCCTTGAAGCGCTCTCTCTGGTCGATCGGGTCATTCAGCTCGGAGTATGCATTTGCCATCTCCCAACCGTTCATGAAGAACTCGAAACGCTCTACATAGTCCGGGTTCTCCGGTTTCTTCTTTGTAAGCGGAGAGATCTCGATGGGATGATCCATGACAAATGTCGGCTGTACCAGGTGTTCCTCTACATATTCTTCGAAGAACAGGTTAAGGATATCCCCCTTCTTATGTCTCTCCTCGAATTCGATATTATGCTCTTTTGCAAGCTGTCTTGCCTGCTCAAGGGTTTCAACTTCATTCCAGTCCACGCCGGCATACTTCTTCACAGCATCAACCATGGTAATACGCTCGAACGGTTTGCCAAGATCCATCTCGATACCATTGTAAACGATCTTTGTTGTGCCCAGCACTTCCTGTGCCACATGGCGGTACAGCTTCTCTGTCAGATCCATCATACCGTTATAGTCTGTATATGCCTGATAGAGTTCCATCAGTGTAAACTCCGGATTGTGTCTTGTGTCAAGTCCTTCATTTCTGAATACACGTCCGATCTCGTATACTTTCTCCAGGCCGCCGACGATCAGTCTCTTCAAATAAAGCTCCAGAGAGATACGAAGCTTGAGATCTTCATTCAGCGCGTTGAAATGTGTCTCAAAAGGTCTTGCCGCAGCTCCGCCTGCGTTGCTTACGAGCATGGGGGTCTCAACCTCCATGAAGCCTTCTCCGTCAAGATATCTTCTGATCGCGCTCAGGATCTTCGAACGCTTGATAAATGTATCTTTGACTTCCGGGTTCATGATCAGATCCACATATCTCTGACGGTAACGGATATCTGTATTAGTCAGTCCGTGGAACTTCTCCGGAAGGATCTGCAGGCTCTTGGAAAGCAGAGTCACATGAGATGCATGCACAGACATCTCACCTGTCTTTGTGCGGAACACTTCTCCTGTGATTCCGATCACATCACCTACATCCAGCTTTTTGAACTCCTTATAGTTCTCCTCGCCCACACTGTCACGTGCAACATAGGACTGAATATTCCCCTTCAGATCCTGTACATTACAGAAGGATGCCTTTCCCATCACACGCTTGGACATCATACGTCCTGCGATGGATACCTGTTTTCCTTCCAGTTCGTCAAAGTTATCCTTGATCTCCTGGCTGTGGTGTGTCTGGTCATATTTTGTGATCACAAACGGGTCCTTCCCGCTCTGCTGAAGTTCCGCCAGTTTCTCACGGCGTACCTTTCTCAACTGGTTTAAATCCGGTTCCTGTCCGTTTTTCTGCTGCTGAGCCACTGTAATATTCTCCTTCCTTATAAGCAAACTCAGACCTCTTAATAAATCAAATACTAAGAGGTCTGCATCATATCCTGTGTTTATTTTGAACGGCTGATCTCAAGCACTTTGTACTGGATCACACCTGCCTGAGTCTCTACATCTACTACATCTCCGACCTGTTTTCCCATCAGGGCCTGGCCTACAGGAGACTCGTTGGAGATCTTGCCCTCCAGGCTGTTGGCCTCTGTAGATCCTACGATCTTGAACTCCATCTCCTCGTCAAATGTGATGTCGAACACTTTCACAGTACATCCTACATTGATCTTGTCGAAATCAACCTCGTCCTCAACAACAATCTCTGCATTCTTCAGAATGCCTTCCAGCTCCTCGATACGAGCCTCGATATCGCGCTGCTCGTCCTTCGCCGCATCATACTCTGCGTTCTCGGACAGGTCGCCCTGTTCTCTCGCTTCTTTGATCTTTTCAGCGACTTCTTTTCTTTTCACCACTTTCAGATTCTCAAGTTCATCCTCGAGTGCCTTTAATCCGGCATAAGTAAGTAATCTTTTCTTTGCCTCTGCCATTGGTTACGCTCCCTTTCTGTTTCTTTGTATTTCCTATTATTTATAAGAGATCTTACCTCTTGTCCTTTGTCTTTAAGTCTATTTCGCAATTTCAATATTATAACTAAAACCTATAGTGATGTCAAGAGATTTTCCAGCTCTTCATAGCTCTCCACAGCGTTGATCCGCTCCCTCAGACGGGCCGCTCCGGGGATGCCTTTCGTGTACCAGGAAACGTGTTTCCGCATCTCACGGATACCCTGATATTCCCCTTTATAGTCCAGCTGGAGACGGGCATGGCGGAGCATCATTTTCCGCACTTCATCCTTGTCCGGTCTGGACGGGACCACGCCTGTCTTCTCATACTCGATCATCTCCGAGAAGATCCAGGGATTGCCTTCCGCACCTCTTGCGATCATCACTCCGTCGCAGCCGGTCTGTTCCTGCAGGGCAGCCGCTTTCCGAGGTGAAGTCACATCTCCGTTTCCTATGACAGGAATGGATACCGCCTCCTTTACCTGACGGATGATATCCCAGTCTGCCTTCCCGCTGTAATACTGCTCTCTCGTACGCCCGTGGACCGCTATGGCAGAGGCGCCGGCTTCCTCAATGATCTTTGCGATCTCAACTGCATTTACATGATCGTCGTCAAATCCTTTCCGTATCTTCACAGTGACCGGCTTTTCAATGGCCTTTACAATGGCGCTGACGATCTCATACACCAGCTTCGGCTCCTTCATCAGCGCAGAGCCCTCGCCGTTCTTCACCACCTTCGGAACCGGACATCCCATATTGATGTCCAGGATGGCAAAGGGACGCTCCTCGATCCTCTTCGCCATCTCACTCATGATCTTAGGATCCGAGCCAAAAAGCTGAAGAGAGACCGGCTTCTCATCCGGATGGATCGTCAGCAGCTGCTCCGTGTTCCGGTTGTTGTACAGGATTGCCTTGGCACTGACCATCTCCATACAGAGGAGGCCCGCTCCCTGCTCCCGGCAGAGCAGACGAAATGGCAGGTCTGTCACACCTGCCATGGGTCCTAAAATATATATATTTTCAAGTTCGACATTACCTATTTTCAGTTTCTTCATAACCTTGTTTTATCCATTCTCCTGTTGTCGTTCCATTTCATTTTATTCCTGCCGCTCTACAGACATATTACTTCTATACCAAAGCGGAACATCATGCGAAATTCTGGCAGGCACACCCTTTTTATAAATTGCAAACCTGCGGAATTTTACTGTATTATCATAAATCACTGCAAGGTCACACATTGGAAGAACTGTTTTTAAGTTGGAGAGAGATTCCTCATACCTTCTGTCAATCACATCTTCCGGTATCCCATGTCCACCATGCTGCACCCGGTACTTTACACGTTCCTTTGCCAGATCCGATGAATCCAGTCCCACATAATGTAATTCTATCGTATAGCCCTTATTTTTTGCTTTGGCAATGTTATTGATGATCGATTTACCACACAAAGTAGTTTCCTGATTAAAAGAGACTCCCTTCGAAAAGCAGTCTAAAAGTTTTAAGACAGCCATTTTCCCTGCTTTTAAGCGTGGATTTTCCAGCTCCATTTACACCTGCTATTAATATCTATTTTTTCATCAAAATAGATTTTCCTCAACAACTTTCTTCTGCTGTAACTGGAGCAGATAGTCTCCGATCATTTCATAGAAATTTCTCTGTTCTTCTGTCTCTGCTTCCAATACAAGCTGCAGGGTATCTTCTGGCTGCAATTCTTTAATTTCTTCATATATACGCTCATATTTTTTTACATTACACATATCAGCACCTTCATTCTGTTGAAATCCATTTACTATAATTCCAAAAGTTTATCCATTCTCCTTTATCCTGTCATAGATCATCCTGAGGCCGTTCAGTGTCAGCTGCGGATCGTACAGATCGATGCAGTCCGTTTCTTTCGCAATGATCTTGCCCAGACCGCCTGTCGCAATGACATAGGCGTCATTGTACCCGGACTCTTCTTTCATTCGTCTCACAATATATTCCGTCTGGCCGATTGCACCGAATACCAGACCTCCCTGCATACCGGTAACTGTGTCATGAGCAAGGATAGAATCCGGCTTCCTGATCTGGATAGACGGAAGCATAGCCGCGCCTCC
The DNA here is from genome assembly GCA_019115765.1 of Candidatus Mediterraneibacter stercoripullorum. Taxonomy (GTDB): domain Bacteria; phylum Bacillota; class Clostridia; order Lachnospirales; family Lachnospiraceae; genus Mediterraneibacter; species Mediterraneibacter stercoripullorum. The sequence continues at coordinate 6,212 of DXCZ01000042.1, forward strand.
CCAGAGAGAACGCCCCGCCGTCTCGATACCGGGGGCAATGATACACGCCTCCAGGGAACGATCCGGTCCGATCAGATCATATGTGGTAGCCGTACCGAAATCTATGACGATAGCTGCCCCCTTTGCGATAGCATATCCCGCTACTGCGTTGACGATCCGGTCCGGTCCTGTCCGGGACGGATTATCCGTTACTACCTTCACTCCGGTATCCGTATCTGCTGATACGATCACAGGGATCGTATCCAGATATTTGATAATGCTGCTGGTCAGGGAATGCATGATATCCGGAACCACTGATGCAATGATAACTGCTTTTATCTCCTTCGGATCGATCCCACGGTGTTCCAGTATACCACAGATCGTGAAACCATATTCATCCGAAGTCCTGGGTCTCTTCGTGGTCATGCGGAACATGCCCAACAGAACCTCTTCCCTGAACACTCCCATGGTAATATTTGTATTCCCTACATCGATCGTAAGCAGCATCCTCATTCCTCCTCGTACACTTACAGCTTATCCTGAAAAGCATCTGCTTTTCTCGTCCCAGCAGTATAGATTTTTCATTTGAACAGGTACATATTAACATAATCCCGGGGAATTGACCAGTGCGGCTAATAGAAAAACAAACAAAAACACTCCCTTCCAGCCAGCAAGTTTTCTTATTTCACTTGTCTGTCCGAAAGGGAGCTTATCAGCCGCTTAACGCAATGATCCACTCATATTTCGCAGAGGATTTTTCAGTCCCTGTCCTTTCCTCACTTTCCCGGGCACGCGGTCAGGATCTCCATCAGGACACCGCACAGATCTTTATCAAGATCCATTGCCTGCAGTTCGGAAAGGATCACGGATACCGGCCGGTCTGACTGTATGAGGCTGTACAGTCTGTCTTTCAGAATAAACTCTATCTCAGCCTGGTTCAGGAAATCAAAGCATCTCTCCAATACATTATTATCAGTCTCTCTGTAAACCAGATCCATGGAAATCTCAATCCTGCAGGCTGTATCCGTCTCTGGTATCTCTACCACTGCCGCCTTTTTATGAATGTCATATGAGACGTCGACATCAATTCCGGTGCCGTCCACTGTAACAGTAACTTCCTGCCCCGGATCTTTAAACCCTGTCATCTCCACCACATAGCTCCGGCGGGCAGGTATAAGCGCCCGGTTTCCTTCGGAAGGATGGATGGTAAATACTGCTTTTTCATTTTCACAGTAACTCAACCTTGTAGTGCAGCAGACGCCGCTCTCATAGTCACAGGTCTCATTATCATCTTCATACAGCTCAAATTCACCGTTTTCTCCCGCATAAACCATGATATGAAGGGAATCCGGATTCTTTTCCGCCTGGACCGCACTGATCTCATCGGTAAAGGGAAGGATGGCTCCCGCCGGCGCCAGAACCGGGATATTCTCTATTTCTCTGTACATATCAAGGATTCTGTTACCTTCATACATCATGCCCGTGTAAATGTCATACCAGAGTCCTTCCGGGAGCCATGTCCGCACCCTCGCCACATTCAGCCCCTTTTTCCTGGGGGATGTGATCGGAGCCACCATCAGGGAACTGCCGAAATAATACTGGTTCTTCATCTGATAGGCTTCTTCCTTCTCCGGCCATTCATAGTACATCGGGGAGATGACAGGCATATTATCCTTATAATTTCTGTAATTCATGGTATAGAGATACGGGATCATCCTGTGCCGTTCCCTGAGCATATTTCCCATTACCTCTTCGGTCTCTTTCTTGTAGCGCCAGGGTTCTTTGCCGTTGAATTCACTGCTGGAACTGTGCAGCCGCATGATCGGAGAAAACACGCCAAGCTGTACCCACCGGGCTGTCATCTCGTCATCTTTGTACCCCATCATATGCCCGCCGATGTCATGGCTCCACCATCCATAGCCGATGTTAGAAGCAGTAAGAGTGAAATACGGCTGAAAATCCAGAGACTCCCATGTCACGATCGTATCTCCGGAAAATCCCACCGGATATCTGTGGCTTCCCGGACCTGCATATCTGGAAAATGTCATTGGGCGCTTTCCTTTTCTTCCACTGTCCAGGAAATGGAAATGATTCAGGATCCAGAGCGGATCCAGACCCTCCATCCGGGTCACTCCTCCCTGCTGCCAGTCGATCCACCAGAAATCAACGCCCTGTTCCTCCAGTGGGTGATGTATATACTTAAAATATGCATCAACATATTCCGGATCCGCCAGGTCACATATGACAGGCTCCTCCGTCTCACGATCAACGCCCATGGCATGTGCCATCTGCTCATACTGTTCTTCATGTGCCCGCACACCATCTGCCGGGTGCACATTCAGGGTAACTTTCTTTCCCCGCTTATGCAGTTCATCAAGGAACCTCTCCGGATCCGGAAACAGTTCTCTGTTCCACGTATAGCCGGTCCAGCCGCTTCCGTATTTCGGATCAATATCCACCAGATGCCAGTCCATATCGATGACCGCAACTGTGAAGGGAAGGTTCTCCTTCTCAAACCGGTCCATAAGCTTCAGATAACTTTCTTCGCTGTATTTATAGTAACGACTCCACCAGTTTCCAAGAGCGAACCGGGGCAGCATAGGTGTCCTGCCGCACAGGCGGCAGAAGTCTGCCACAGCCTGCCTGTAATCATGTCCATATCCCCAGAAGTACAGATCCAAGATTCCTTTTTTCCTTGGTTCGATCCACCCGTCTTCCATAATAATCTGCGAGCAACTGTCATCCAGGAGTGCTCCGCCTTCCCTGGATACAATGCCATGTTCCAGCGGAATCTCGCCATCTGCGCCATCCAGTGTCCGCGCCGTCCCCCACAAGTCGGGAAGGTCCTGTCCATAGCGCCACATCGTATGGCTTCCCTCATAATCACCAAACACCTGTATACTCAGACCGTTGGCTGAAAATTCCTTTTCATCATAAATCAGCTGCAGACGGGATGTACGTATCTCAATTCCTGTCTTCGTCCGGCTCAGCCGGAAGTCCGTCTCCGGGAAATCACGGTTCAGCACTGCCTGTGTCGCCCGGTCTTCAAACTCCCCGTCCTCACTGTATTCCAGGCGCACCAGCCCTTCTGTCAGCATGGTAATCCTGTATTTATCTCCTGTGATCATATTGGCCTGCCGTGCTCTTGGTGATGTATTAATTCTGTATATTTTTTGCATCGCATCCACCTCCTGTCTTCCATTTTACTCTTTCACGCTTCCAACTACAATACCAATGTAACATTCATTCACCTTGTTGTTTTCCCTCTTCAATGGTAAAGAATCCGGCGACGGTTACTGTGACATTCTCGGAGAAACAGATGATGAGACCGGATTCGTGATCGAGATCAAATATGCGGATGACGGAGATCTGGACGCCGCATGCCAAGAAGCATTGGAGCAGATTGATGAAAATCAGACCTGTTCCGGTATCCAGCTGTCAAGGCGGTGTGTTGTCACGAAGGCCCGTAGCAGAGCGCCGGCACTTAGGCCGCGTCCTTTGCGGCCTTATGTGTCCGCTGCGCTATGCTCCGAGCGAGAGCGCGGCCGCCGGGACAACACACCGCCTTGACAGCGGCCTTCCAGAAACAAATGAACTATACAACGGACCCCCGGGAACTAAAATCTCTTGATCTTCCTCGTCGTCGTCTTCTCGAACTCTGTATCTCTGACGATCAGGCTGTAGATCTTTTTCTGCGGTGCTGCCGTCCGGTTATACTCATCGATGACCTCCTGCAGCTTCGCGCGTACATCTTTGATGTGTTTTTTCTTCACGTAATCCTGATCCGGATAGATCTCCGCCTCGATCACGCCGCCCTTTTCACGGACAAGCACCTCGCCAACGAGACGATTTGTGCTCAGCGCGTTCTCCAGCTCCTCCGGCGAGACATTCTCCCCGTTCTTTGTGATGATCAGGTTCTTCTTTCTTCCGGTCAGGTAGACAAAGCCTTCTTCATCCACATAGCCCAGGTCACCGGTCTTGAGCCAGCCGTCTTCCAGAGTCTCAGCCGTCTCTTCCGGCATCTTATAATAGCCCTGCATAACGCTGCTGCCCTTCACCCACAGCTCTCCGTCCACGGTTTTCGCCTCACAGTTGGGGATCAGCTGTCCAACGGCTTCTTTCCGGATGTTCCAGGACACAGTCGTGCTGATGACTGGCGCGCACTCAGTCATGCCATATCCCTGAAGGATTGTAATATCGTATTTATTAAACAGATCGATGTAGGCCGGATCCAGATAAGCACCTCCGCTGCAAATCGTATGGAACTGCTTTCCGAACACCTGAGCCTTCACGATCTTCGCAGGAAGAAGGGACGCCTCCTCCAGCTTCTTTGCCATGGTCTCTATCATCAGCGGCACCATCAGGATCATCTCTGGCTTGAAGAGCTTGATATTCTTTGCCACACGCATCAGAGAATCATTGATACAGATCACAGCTCCCAGAGAGATTCCTTTCAAGATATCCATACTCAGACAATATGCATGATGGATCGGCAGTACGGACAGAATAACCGTCCGCTCCGGAATTTTCATATCCAGACAGGTAGCATTTTCCGCCACATTACGATGGGTCAGCATTACACCCTTACTCTTCCCTGTGGTTCCGGAAGTGAACATGATCGTACAGAGTGCATCTGGATCCGGTGTATAATCAAAGCTTCCTCTATGCTCTTCCAACAACTTCCAGTAAGCACGGGCATGATCATCGTGCTCAGCCTGCTGCATTGATATCAGCGCTTTCAGCTTCGGACACCGCTCCTTTGCAATGGCCGCCACATCCTTTCTCACCTCATCATAAACAAGAATCGTAGAATCCGAACGGTCGATCAGATCACATACATCATCTGCCGGGAGATTCACATCCAGAGGGACAATCACACTGCCGCTGTTCACGGTGCCGAAATATGTTACCAGCCATGCATAAGATGTCATTCCGATCACGGCAATATGATTTCCCTGCTCTCCCAGGTCTTTCAGAACATTGGAAAAGCTCTCGCTGTCTTCTCTTAAGTTTGTATAAGATTTTGATTCTATTTCATTTTTCCCGATCTTATAACGGATGGCATCCTCCGGTCCGTATTTCTTCTCTGTGTTGACCAGGATTTCACGAACGGTACTGCAAAGCATTTTTATTTCCCAATCCTTTCCCCGCATTCTGTGCGGATATAAAGAGACAGACCGCCTCCGGCTGCTGTCCGCCGTACACACGGTGTCACCGCAGCAGCCTTGCCGGCCTGCCTCTTATCTGACATTTATGACTCTGAAGTCAGTTTCTCAAGATAATCAACAGCTTCCTGTACAGTGCGGATGTTGGCAGCCTCTGTCTGCTCAACTTCCACATCAAACTCATCCTCGATCTCTCCCAGCATGCTCATGAAGTCAAAGGATGTAAATCCAAGATCTTCCATAAAACGCGATTCCGGTTTTATATTTTCCGGCTCTACTTCTACATAGTTGCAGATAATATCAACTAATTTTTCAAACATATCTGTTCTCCTTGTTCTATATTTTTCTCATCGAAAGTCCCTTACGCCGGCTGTCCACAGGCAGACCAGCCCACAACAGCTTTCCTGCTTGCGCCGGCTCGAATGTACATCACATGTACAAACATCTAAACCAGCTTCATAATTTCTCCAATTGTCAGATCCGGGTTCTCGGCTCCCTTGAACATGATCTTGCACAGATAGTAGTACAGGTACTCAAGCTCTTCTCTTGAGTATGCCTTTACCTGATGTTCAAAGTTAAAGTCCAGCCCGTTGTCCTCAGGACGGTGCATAACTGTCAGGTACACGCCCTGCGGGCAGGTGCCGTTTGGATACCATTTTGTCTTGTAATGGATATCTCCCAGCTGGGTCAGCCCGTTCTCCTGCAGTGTCATGGGCTGATAAGTCAGAGAGATGGGCTCATAGGTCAGCCCCGGTGCCGGCTGAGGATACATTTTGGAACGATATGCGAAATACGCTGTCGGGTCATAGTTTGCATGTCGGAACATCTCGTTCTGCTTGTCACGGATTGCGAACACGCCGTCCACGAACTTCATATCCTCAGAGAAGATCGTCCGCAGCGGGAAAGAATGAATCCTTGTTCCACCGGATTTCTTTTCCTTCAGAGTGGCACGTCTCGCGATAGCGTTATTGATAGACACATCCTCAAATCCGTTCATCTTCTGATAATAAGTGCGCAGTCCCATCAGAAGGAGACAAGCGAGAGATACATGATATTTCTCACAGAAATCCATCAGACGCTTTGTAGGTTCAGCCTCCAGATGGAAGATATCCAGAGCAGACTTCGTATCATCTGATGAATTGAATGCCGTGCGCAGTTCCGGGTTCTTGAACATTGCCCTTGCAGCTTCCAGTCGGTCTCTTCCGTGGATACCGCTGTAGATCGGCTCGCCTTTCTCGATCTCTTTCTGGAAGTACTCGATATCTCTCTGCTGAGCCTTGCTTCCTGCCTCGTATGCCAGATCCTTCTGGATCTGCTCGATGTAGGAAGCCATTTCCTTCGGATAGGGAACTCCCTCGTACTTCGCATTACAGTACAGCTCAATGATATCCTTCAGGAAACAGATCAGAGACTGTGCGTCCACGATCATGTGCTGAGCAAGGAAATATACTCCATTGAAACCGTCAGGCATCTTGATCATGACGATCCGGGTCAGCGGAGAGTCCTCCAGTTTGAAGGGAACAGTCGTCCACTTCTGCATTTCAGCCTCAGCCTCTTCCATCGTGCCGCCTGTGAAATCTACAAACTCGATTTCTTTCTCTTCCGGATCCATTACATACTGATAATAATTACCTTCTTTATCTTTTGCAAAACGGACGCGCATTGCCTCGCTGCGTGCATATGCTTTATTGATAGACTTTGCCAGCAGATCCCAGTCGATATCTACCTCGATGGTCAGGCTTGTCCCGATGTTCAGCACCGCAAGCGTGGGGCAGAACGGCGCATAGAACAGATGATATTTCTGTGCAACAGTCAGCGGATACACTTTGTGTCCTTTTCTTGTCTTCATCATTTCATGATACCTCCGATAAATGAATCAAGGGCTTTTTCATAGGCTTCTGTATCTTTATAATAGCTTTCGCCATGGCCCGCATCTTTAAAGATCAGCTTTGTCTTTGGTGAAGCGCAGTTCTTATATATCTCCTCGCACATCCAGCAGGGGACGAAGACATCCTTTTCTCCATGGATAAAGAGGTAGGGAACCTTTGCCTTTCTAACTTCCCTCGCTGCATTGCAGTCATCCAGTCCGTATCCTGCATTTCTCCGGTTCACTCTGTCCGCGATCTGGATCATGGGGAACGCCGGCAGATGATACATACTGTGGAGCACGTGAGTGAATACATCTTTTGCTGATGTAAAGGCACAGTCAGATACGATACCTTTGACCTGAGACGGAAGCTCCATCCCGCCGATCATACATACTGTAGCTCCTCCCATGGAGTTTCCGTGGAGCATGATCTGGGCATCGTCTCCGATCTTCTCTATCATCCAGCGGATCCATTCCATGCCGTCCAGCCGGTCCATGGTGCCGAATCCGATATAGGTACCTTCGCTCTGCCCGTGAGCCCGCTCATCGATCAGGAGTACCCGGAACCCGTGATCCAGATAATATCTGGAAAGGGAACCGTAATCATTCATTCCCTGACTGGTATAGCCGTGAAAGCAGATCACTGCTTTATTACCTTCATCGCCTTTGAAATATGTACCGTGAAGTCTGAGCCCGTCCTTTGACTTGATCCATACATCCTCGTGGGACTGTTCCTCCAGCCACTCCCGGCGTTCCTTCATCATGGGCATGTACTGCATCCAATCCACACCGGACATCTTCATGGTACGCTCTGTCTTTGCGTTGTAGCGTTTCATGGTCCTTCTGTAGAAATACGCGGTACCTCCGGCTTCCGCCGCTGCCGCAAGGCCAAGAACTGCTGCCACGCCTTTCAATATCTTGCTCATGTTCTGCATCTCCGTTTCTGCTTATAACCTGTGAGACTGTCGTTTACTTTTGTTTATTTTGCTTACTTCTTATTTTGTTTTCTTCTTGCTTGCAATGAGTTCCTTCAGCTTCAGCGCCTTATCTATATTTCCTTCTACTTTCAGTTTTCCAAGCGTAACAGCAAGGATCGGATCCATCTTTCCGTCCGCGATCTTGAACAGCGTCTCCGCCGAACAGGTGAACATAGCGTCCCTGTCGAAGTATTCATATGGTTCTACGGACAGCTGTCCGTCTTTTACCTCTGCATAGAAAATACCTTCTGCTTCTCCTGTTACATTGAACTGATATGCAAGATGTTCATTGATATCACTCACATCTGCATCTACCAGCATGCTCTTCACTTTGGAAAACATGTCTGCGTATGTCATATTATCCTCCTTTTCGACCAGTGGTCATATGCTTTCTTTTGTTAGATTATCATTTTTTCGACTGATGGTCAACCGTCGTTACAGTCAAATTCTTTTCTTTATTCATAGATTTTTTTGTTAGTTTTTCTCGATGGCATCCCTCAGAAGGATATGCTATACTGTGAAATGAATTCCCATAAAAGATAACGGCAACGAAGTTCCCGCCGCAGCATTTCACTGTCCGGCCCGGCACAGGTTCTGTTATCAGATATTTCCTATTATTATAGAAAGGCGATGCATATGGCAAACCAGGTAAAATATGACCGTATTCTGGATGCGCTCCAGGAACTGCTGGAAAGTCAGAAGATCCAGTCCATTTCTGTCAGCGAGATCGCACATACAGCGGGAATCGGGAAGGGCAGCATCTATTACTACTTCCCATCGAAGGATGCTATTCTCGAAGCACTGGTAGAACGTAATTATGAAAAGCCGCTCCGGACAGCGAAATCTCTGGCGTCTCATACCGAGATTTCTCCTTTTACAAGGATGGCAATGATTTTCGAAGCCTGCCGGAGTTCATCAAATGAATTTGTCAAATCAGAAGATAATTCAGGAACCGGAGCACAGGAGAAAGCCCTGCTGCACCAGAAGTATGTAAATCACATTATCACAGAACTCAAGCCGGTCCTGGCAGAGATCATACGCCAGGGTGTTGACGCAGGACAGATTCATTTCAACGATCCCGAATCCCTGGCAGAGATCGTGTTGATCGTTCTGACTATAAAAATGGATAACACTCTCGTCCCCTCTACCAAAGAAGAGATAGAAAATACCATCAGTGCACTGATCTCTCTTCTGGAAAAAGGAACAGAGAATCCCCCCGGATCCCTGAATTTTCTGAAGAGCTGAGCTATTGTTTCTGTTCGCGCGTTCTCAGTGTCCGCCATAACGGACACCGAAATCCATCTGAACAGTAACGAACAATTACGATTTTGGTAGAAGTTTGTCCGGATTCTATTGACAGAGCAAAAATTTTATGCTAATTTTCTGGTATCACATAGCGAATAATTTTTTATTCGCTATGTTTTTGATATTTTACTTAGCACTCATTCTCCCAGAGTGCTGATAACGCATTTCATATGCTGGCTGATTCAAAGGAGGCGAAAGATCATGCTGGTAAGACCTGTTTACAACATCCTTCTTTTACCGGATGTATCTTATTACTTTAAAAAAGAATTTTTTACCGGGTTCGGTGAAGAGGAACTCACTCCCGGTTCTGATATTCTCTTTATCTTCCTCAAAAATGAAAATGAACAGGAAGAATATACAGAAGAAGATTTCTATCCGATCGGACTTTCCGCGCGGGTGGATGCGGTCAGTGAAGAGGATACCATTTCCGTACGCACACTGGAGCGTGTGGAGGTCACTGATCTGGAGCCCGTGAACGGAGTCCTTGCGGCGGCTGCTTCCATCCGGCCCGAAGTGACTGACCTGACCGACGAAGAGGCCGGGCAGAAGTTTGGCCAGATCCGTGGAGCCCTGCTGCGCTTTGTTCAGGGATACCAGTGGGGACTCTGGGCGCGCAGCTTTATCCTCCAGCGGAAAAATATGTACGATCTTGCATGCTCCCTGTCGGACTACCTGAATCTGAACGCAGAGGAAAAATATCACATCCTTTCCGTAGATTCCAGACGGGAACGGTACGACAGGATCATAAACGCGATCACTGAATTTATGGAAATCGCAAAAGTCTCCGAAGAGGCACAGAGTGCTCAGAAAGACGATCAGGAGCAGCTCTACCGGGAAGCCGCCATTAAGAAACAGATTGATTATCTGCAGCGGGAACTGGACGAGATGCATCCGGAAAATGTCTCTGATGTCAGAAAATTTGAGAAGAAGATTGAAGAATCCGGCATGAATGCGGAAGCGCGCAGAGAGGCGGATAAAGTCCTCAACCGGATGAAGCAGGAAGGAAAGGACAGTCACGAGTACGGTCTCCTCTACGATTATCTGGACTTTGTCACCAGTCTCTCCTGGAAAGCCCCGGAGGTAAAGCCCATTGATCTGGACAAAGCCGAGGAGATCCTGGATGAAGATCACTATGGGCTGAAGAAGGTAAAGGAACGTATCATCCAGCAGCTTGCCGTCATGGCTCTTAATAAGAAACAATACGGTTCCATTCTTCTCTTTGTAGGCGCTCCCGGAACCGGCAAGACCAGTATCGGTCAGAGTATCGCCCGTGCCCTCGGCCGGGAATATGTCCGGATCAGTCTGGGCGGAATCCGGGACGAAGCAGAGATCCGCGGACACAGACGTACTTACATCGGCGCCATGCCGGGCAGGATCATGGAAGGCATGAAGCGAAGCGGCGTCTCCAATCCTGTCATGGTTCTGGACGAGGTGGACAAGCTGGCGAAAGACTACGGCGGGGATCCGGCCAGCGCGCTGCTGGAGGTACTGGATCCTGAGCAGAACAATACATTTACGGATCATTATATGAATGTGCCCTACGATCTGTCCAATGTCTTGTTCGTCTGTACTGCCAACACGACCGACACGATCCCGGAACCGCTGCTGAACCGTATGGAAGTAATCTCCTTCCCGGGATATACGGCAGTGGAAAAATATCAGATCGCCAAACGACATCTGCTTCCGAAAGCAGAGACAGCTATGGGCATTGATCCGAAGATGCTGAAACTGACCGACGGAGCACTCCGCCGGATGATCGACGAATATACGATGGAAGCGGGCGTCCGCGACTTGAAGAAACATATTGACACACTATGCAGATCTGCGGCTGTGAAGCTGGTCCGGAACGAAGGGGAGTCTCTGACGGTTACAAAGAGTAATCTGACTGATTACCTGGGAAATAAGCGTCTCCACCATGAGCGGAAGCTGAGTGCGAAGATCCCCGGCGTGGTGACCGGCCTCGCCTGGACACGTGCCGGAGGAGAAATTCTCTTTATCGAGAGCAAATTGACTGAAGGGAAGGGGGAACTCCTTATCACCGGTCAGCTGGGGGATGTGATGAAGGAATCTGTGCAGATCGCCATCACCCTTGTAAAATCCCTCTACCCGAAGGAGAGCAAGGTCTTCGAGGATCACGATCTGCATATTCATGTGCCTGAAGGCTCTGTCCCGAAGGACGGTCCTTCCGCCGGCATCACCCTGACTACAGCGCTGGCATCCCTTATCACAGGAAAGGCTGTGGACACCTGTTATGCCATGACCGGAGAAGTCTCCCTGCGCGGAGGCGTCATGCCCATCGGGGGACTGCCGGAGAAACTGATGGCAGCACAGAGGGCTGGTATTACGAAGGTATTTATCCCTGCAGATAATGTAGACGATCTGGAGGATGTGGCCGAAGAAGTAAAGGAAAAGCTGGATATCATTCCGGTGAAGAAGGTTACGGATGTGCTTGGGCGAGTGCTGAATCACTAACTTCGCGGCTTAAACATCCGGAAACAAGAGGCGCGGCCTGGAGGTCTTACAAATGGTAAGTTTTCCAAGCCGCGCCGATTTGTGTTTCGGTCTGTTCCCGGTATCCAGCTGTCAAGGCGGCCTTCCGGAAACAACTGAACTATACAGTCATATCTTCTCCCAGATAAAAAACCCTGTAGAACATCTCCAGAGATTCAAACAGTTCTCTCTTCGTCTTCTGAAGCTCCTTAATCTTCAATACACTTCCAATCTCATCAAAGAAGAAATCATTCTCCTCGTGATCCACCTTCAGCTCCAGATTACCGTTCTCATCATAAACAACCATCAGGATACCGCCCACATCCTCTGTATACAATACACACATAATCTGCAGCTCCTGCTTCACACTCTCCGGTAAAGACTCAAACTCCGGATTCAGATAATATCTCTTCTCATATGCATTCGATGCACACAATACCATTTCTTCGTCCATATTTTAACACAATTTTCCTTTCTGTCAGAATTTGCTTAAAAAAAGTACCTGTCCCCTTTTTCTGTCGTTTTCCGAATATTCTGAAAACTATACGTATCCATACACGCCCCTCACAGAGACCTCGCCCGCGAACACTTCTTCCTCCGTGCCGTCTTCTCTTCTTACGATCAGTTCGCCGGTGCGGTTGATTCCCAGTGCGTGTGCCTGATACTGTTCTTTTGCTCCCAGGATGAGTACATCTCTGTCCCGGTTGACCAGCATCCTGTTATACATGTCCATCAGTCCGGACAGGTCTTCTGTCTCCAGAAATATTTCGTAATACATCTCCAGGCGCTTCATCACAGCCGCGATCAGGGGAGCGCGCTTTACATCGTGTCCGGTCTCCATCTTCAGAGATGTGGCTGTCTGACGGATATCTTCCGGAAAACCGGTCTGGTTGACATTGATCCCCACCCCTACGGTGACGTGGTTGATATAGTCGATCTGGGCGCTCATCTCTGTCAGGATCCCTACCAGTTTCTTCCCGTTGATGATAATGTCATTGGGCCATTTGATCTGTACTTCTACATCTTCACAGTCCATGATGCCCTCCGCCACACTCAGTGCCATGACGAGCGTGAGCATGGGCGCCCGGTCCGGTGCGATATCCGGGCGAAGCAGGATGGACATGTAGATACTGGATCCGGCCGGAGATTCCCAGGCACGTCCCCGTCTGCCGCGTCCGGCAGTCTGCCGGTCCGCCACGGCAAGGGTACCGTGAGGCGCCCCTTCATCGCCCAGCTGCCGGATCCTCAGATTGGTGGAATCGGTCTCCGGATAGTAAACGATATTCTGCCCGGCCCACCGGGTCTGCATCCTGCTCTCCAGCTCTTCCCGGGTCATGACATCCGGCTCTGTTACGATATGGTAGCCCCGGTTCCGCACGGCCTCCACCTGGTATCCGTCCTCCTGGAGCTGACGGATCACCTTCCATACGGCAGTCCGGGAGACACCGAACTTCTCACATATCTGCTGGCCGGAGACATAGCCGTCTGCCTCACGGAGCATCTTTAATATTTCTGCTTTCATTATGATTTTCACCTGTCCGCTATTATGCATATTTCAGCCTGTTTTCCGATGTTCTATTATACACCATTCTGATCCTGAGAAACACCCCTAAAAAATGATAAGGCTGCGGTTCATCATCAAGTGAGCCGCAGCCTTATCACCTATTACAGCCAGATTGGGTTGCTCCATGCTGTTTTTCCATTTTTATCCGTGCACTTTACCCGGACATATGTCTCATGTCCTTTGAGCTCGTATTCCCCATGCCGGATGGTCTCATCGTAGGAGCTGCACATCCTGGTAATGCCGTCGTTGATGTCGTTTCCCGCAACGAAATCTATCCGGTATACCGGACTGCAGTCTACATAGGCCACTCCATCCCGGATCCCCCAGTCATAGATCTCAGGACCTGCTGAAGAATAATAATTTCCTGCCAGCATATTTCTGACAATATCTTCATGAGTCAGTCTCTCTGACTTCACAACGATAAATCCTCCGCATGCATCGTCAAAAAGTCCTTCATTGTGATTATCGTCAGAGGCAAAGGCAAGTATCTTCTTTCCTTCCCGGAGCATCACATCCCAGTATGTCTCATCATAGCCGGTATTGCTCTCATTTACCGTATTGTAATTGAAGATTTCCAGCGCCCATATTCCTTCTGTATGAATGAACTCCGACTCCCTCACCCGCGACCAGATCGGATGGTTATAGGTTGCAATAAGCCCTCTCTGCGTCATCTCATCAGCAAGTTTCTGTGCTGCGTCCGCACCATCCCACTCTCCGTAGTATTTCGCCACCTGGTGGATGTCCTTATGCCTGTACAGAGGCAGTTTTGCATTGCGCTGCATTTCTTCTGTTCCAAGGATGCCATGGATATGATGTACCTTCTTCCTCCGTCCGGATCCATCTCCTTCATAGAGAACAGCAGATGCCTCCAGTCCGGGCAGAATAATAAAGTCCTCGCTGTCAAATTCATTTCTGTAATCAGTATATAAGTCATGCTCCGAAAAGCAGAGGAAATGATATCCATGCTCCCGGAACAGCTTTACTGACTCTGCCGGAGTCAGCATCCCGTCTGAATTGACGGTATGGCTGTGAAGATTCCCCTTATACCAGTTCCCCTTTTCTGAAAAACCTCTGATCGTTATTCCTTTCATGATCCGCCTCCTGATCTGTAATCTGATAAAAAAGGATACCGGAGCCGATCGGTCACAATCCCTTTATCCCTTTCGTCTCCGGCACCATACACTTGAGCACCTTTCCGTTCTTGGTGCGGCAGTGTCCTAAAGTCTTACGCAGTTATGATCTGCGACGCCTACATTCACTTTATCTCCCACATTATACATGGACATGCTTCGGAAAAGTACGTCTGCGTAAATTTCCACGTCATTCACATTGATACTGTAGCGGAGTACGTTTCCCCGCGGTACGGAATCTGTGATGGTTCCCTGCATACAGTAGTCCTCTGTGGTGATCTCATCTCTGGAAAGCAGGAAGGTCTCCGGACGGATCGCAATCTGACCGTTCTTCCATTCCTTTCCGGTCAGGCGCTTCATCGCACGGGAATCCAGGATATTGTAATTGCCGATAAATCCTGCTGCAAACGACGTCACCGGCTTTGTATATACTTCAACCGGAGTTCCTGACTGCTCGATCACTCCGTCGTGGAAGAGATGGATCACATCTGACATGACCATTGCCTCGTCCTGATCATGGGTTACAAACACAGATGTAAGCCCCAGTTCTTTATGAATCCTGCGGATACTGGTCTGAAGAGATTTTCTCAGCTTCGCATCAATTGCACTGAGAGGCTCATCCAGAAGGAGCACCTTCGGCTGCATAACGATTCCTCGTGCGAGCGCGACTCTCTGCTGCTGTCCGCCGGACAGATTACCCGGATATTCCTTTTCTTTGCCTTTCAGCTCTACCATATCAATGGCATCTCTGACTCGTCTGCTTATCTCGTCAGAGGAAAGCTTCTGAAGCTTGAGTCCGAATGAAAGATTATCCTCCACATTCATGTTCGGGAAAAGGCTGTACTGCTGGAACACCATTCCGATATTACGATCTTTCGGATCCTTGTCAGTAATGTCTTCGCCATCCAGCAGGATCTGTCCGCCGGAGATCTGCTCCAGTCCTGCAAGGCACCGCAGAAGCGTACTTTTTCCACATCCGGATGGTCCCAGAAGTGTAACGAAGTCTCCCTTCTTGATCTCAAGGTTAATTCCCTTTAATACATGATTGTCGCCATAATATTTATCAATATTTTTAAACTCTATATAAGCCATTTTTATCTATCCTTTCTGTCTTTTCCTTTTGACTGCAGGAAAAACGCACACGCCGATATGATCAGAGTTACAACGAACAGTACGACGATCACGGCACAGGTTCTCTGTCCGGATTTCTTCATTACATCATACAGATACATCTGCGCTGTCATGAACTGCCCGCCAGCCAGTGTATTAATGATTACAAAGTCTCCAAATACGATTGCCATGGCAAGCATGACCGAGATCGTAACTCCGCCCATGATATTCGGAATCACCACACGGAAAAACGCATAAAACTTGCTTGCTCCAAGCATCTGCGCCGCTTCGATCAGCCTTGGCGCGCCTACTCCGTTTAAGTTGTTCCTGATTCCCTGATAGACATAGGGCAGGATAACAACCATATATGTAGCCACCAGCATGAACATCCTGTCTCCGAAGGGTTCCGGTGCACTGCTGTACAGCGACAGGACACAGATCGGAAGGATAACGCCCTGAATCGCATACGGAATGGTACACAGGATCTGGATCATTTTATCCCATTCCGGATGATATACAACTACCACATACATTGCCAGAAGGACGAAGACGGTACAAAGAATGATCGGGATAATGGAGATCACCACTGTTCGCCCGACTGCTTTCCAGAAAAGAGGATCTGTAAACAGTTCCGTGTACGCCGCGAGAGTAAATCCGGTCGGCGCAATATCTATCCACTCCTGAAACAGTGAGTAAATAAATGTCATAATAAGCGGCAGGAGAAGATATGCTATGATCACGATGATCGCAATCTTCGCACCTACATGACTTTTCTTTTTCTCTGTCCTCATCAGCGTCTTCCTCCCTTCTTCGGTGTCATCTTATTCTGGATCATGATTGCCAGTACCATAAATACCATCATGACAACCGCGATCGCACTTCCGAACTCCGGTCTCTGAATGATATCTCCCACGAACTGCTCAGACAGACGGATCGGAAGAAGAGATACATTGTTCATAAGCAGAGCATATGCGGATGCGTATGCTGCCAGCGCATTAGCAAACAATACAGAGAAAGTTCCCAGAATACTTGGTGTCAGCACAGGGATACCCACCTTCCTCCAGAATGTCATCTGACTTCCCCCAAGAAGCGCAACCGCCTCTTTCCATTCTTTTCTGATCGAGTCAAACGCAGGGATCAGAAGCAGCGTTGCCAGTGGAATCTGGAAATATACATAGATCAGAAGCAGCCCCCATACAGAGTACAGCGGGAACTCCGCCAGGAACTCGATACCGTAGTTTGCGCCGATCATTGTCATGACGCCGATATTTCCAAGCATGATGATATAGGCAAATGCCAGCGGAACTCCCGAGAAATTGGATACCATGTTCAGGATACTCATAAACACTGTCTTGAGTTTCCCCCGCTCCTCATGTACCGCCTTAGCTCCGATAAAAGCTACTATAAGGCCGATCACCGAAGAAAGGACCGAGATCAGCAGACTGTTGATGATTGCCTGCTGGTACAGCTTTCCGGTGAAAATATTGATATAATTATCCAAAGTAAATCCGGCTTCTCCCCCTTCCGGGAAAAAGCTTCTGACAACCGTGTACACGACCGGTATGATCTCGAAGAGAATACAGAGCAGCAAAAACGGTGCCAGTGCCAGTAAATATGATTTTCTTTTTGTTTTCATCTTAACCTCACCTGTCTGAGCGGATATGGGAAGAGCGTCTTCCCATATCCGCCATGATACCATGTCCAGCTCACAGCATTGCTGTTCGCTGTACGTTGCCCGGCAAATGCCTGCCCGTGCGAGCACGGCAGCCGCTTGACCGGGCTTATCGTGCATAAATCGGGCTGCTGTTTTTTATAAAGCAGCAGCCCGGTTATCTGTCAGTTCATCTTTATTGTGCGTAAGCTACAACTTCTTCCTGCCATAATGTTCCGATCGTTTTCGCTGTCTCATCCCATGCGTCCTGATCTTCTACCATTCTTGCGTTTGCATACTGGCTGTCATCCAGCAGTTTGGAGGCCACATCCTCCGGAAGTTCCACATCATCACGGATCGGTGTTGCATATCCTTTCGCAAGATTGATCTGTCCCTCATCACTTAATATGTACTCTCTTGCCAGAGCAGCCGCACAGGGATGCTTGGAGTATTTATTGATGATCGTTGCATATCCGGTCTGGATCGAAGCCTCGGACGGAATAAAGACACTGAAGTCTGCATCCGGATTATTTTCTACAAACTGCTCTCTGTAGCCAAGTGCGTTGAAATCCCAGAGGAAAGCAACTCCTACTTCTCCCTTTTCAATACGTGCCTGAGTAAACTCGCCAAGGTCAAGTCTTCCCTGCTCCGCGATCTGACGGAAGTAATCCAGTCCCGGCTGAATGTTGCTCTCATCTCCGCCGTAGGCGATCGCTGCTGCAAGCACCGCATACTGTGCCTGAGTTGCAGCCTGAACGTCTCCCACTGCAACCATGTAGTCTCCGTTCAGAATGTCTTCAAAAGAAGTCGGTGTTTCTTTTACAATCTTGTTGTTTACGATCACAGACATCGTTCCGTAGTATCCGATGATCCAGTCGCCGTCATCATCCTTCGCCCAGTCGGGGATGGAATCCCAGTAGCTTGTCTTATAAGGAAGGGTAACATCCTCTTCCACAGCTACCGGTCCGAATGCCTGTCCCACATCTCCGATGTCCTTTGTAGCATCTGTTCCCTCAGTCTTAAACATAGAGATTTCCTCTGCCGAAGACATATCTGTATCCACATGGCTGATTCCATACAGATCCGTATATTCCTGCCATGTCTCGCCCCAGTTTGCCCATGTATCCGGCATAGCTGCGGATTCCAGTTCTCCTTCTTCTTTCGCCTGAGCTTCAATCTCTTCTAAGGTCATACTATTAAGGTCAATTGCTTCGTAGTTTTCATTAGAGCTGCATCCTGCAGCAAGTGTTGCTGCCATACAGACAAGCAGCAATGTACTGACTATTCTTTTTTTCATTAGTTCTCTCCCTTGTTCCTAATCTTATTTTTGAACTCCAAGATGAGATTATAATGTCTGTCTGTAAAATGCTCACCAATGAAATGTTAAATCATTGTTAGCTTTTTCCTGATCTTTTCTGCTTCCGGTGTATTCGCCACACCGCCTTCGCCGGTCTCTTTCAGGGAAATATGCATACTTTCACCCACTTCTTTCATCGCATCGATCACCTGATCCGGCGGGATCCTGCTTGTGATCCCGGCCAGCGCCATATCTGCGCAGGAGACAGCATTTACCGCGCCGATCACATTTCGCTTGATGCACGGGACTTCTACCAGCCCCGCCACCGGATCACAGACAAGCCCCAGCAGATTCTTCAGCGCCATCGCCGCAGCATGAACGATCTGCTCCGGGCTGCCTCCCCTTACGGACACAAGAGCTCCTGCTGCCATGGCGGAAGCAGAGCCGATCTCCGCCTGACATCCGCCTGCCGCCCCTGCAATAAACGCGCGGGAAGCGATCACCTGCCCGATTCCCGCCGCTGTATACATGGCTTCGATCATCCTGTCAGCAGGAATCTCCTCCGCCTCCTTCAGCGGAATAAGAACAGCGGGGAGCACACCGCAGGCTCCGGCTGTGGGCGCCGCCACGATCCGCTGCATACAGGCGTTGGATTCCCCCATCTTAAGCGCCTCTGCAATGACACGTGACATAAAACTGCCGCTCAGTGTGCCGCCTTTCTCCAGATACATCTGCATCTGTCCTCCCATGCCGCCGGCAAGTCCGCTTTTCGACTGGCGGCGTTCATCATAGGAGGCTGCGGCCTCCTGCATTGCTTTCCACAGTTGTTCCATTGCAGCAACGGACTCTTTCTCTCCTGCGTCCCGATCCTCCATATCAGAAAGCAGCACGGCCTTCCAGAACGGGATCTGTTCCCTTGTACATCTCTGTACGATCTCTTCCAGTGAACTGTACGACATCAAATCTTACCTCCATTGTTCAAGACTCGCTCACGAGTCTTGGCGCGGGATTCGGGTCAGCTTTAGCTGACATAATACCTCTCCGAATCCCTGCGCATTCTCGCGAAGCGTATATCAGATGGGGGATTGACACCCGCCACTGATACTGCTTGGTTACTCACCACCTATAGATGCGGGAGTCATCCCACATCTGATATACATGATCCGCTCAATCCCTTCCAGATGCTCCAGCATCGATACGGTCTCCTTCTGAACCGGCTGGTCCGTCTCGATCACCATCACGGCGCTTCCCCCTCTTCTGTCCCGGTAAAGCTGGAGGGTGGCAATATTTACTCTCTTCCATGACAGAATACTGGTCACCTCTGATACTACGCCGGGGCTGTCCTGATTCCGGATGATCAGTGTCGGACAGGCTCCGGAGCAGTGTACTTCCGTTCCGTCAAGCCTGTTGATCATGATCCTTCCGCCACCCAGGGAGGAAGCCTGCACCTCTGCCTTCCTGCCCCCTTCTCCTTCTACTTTCAGCAGCGCGGTATTGGGATGAGCCTCCGGGATCCGTACATTTCGGAATGAGAATGCCAGCCCCTCATGCTCGGCCTCCTGAAAGCTGTCCGGTATCCTGATGTCATCCGGTTTCATCCCCAGAAGCCCGGCAATAAGAGCCCGGTCTGTTCCGTGCCCGCTTCCTGTCGCCGCAAAAGAGCCGCTTAACGCAATGTCGGCTTTTACCGGCTTCTCGCCCAGCAATGTTCTCGTTACATACCCGATCCGGACCGCCCCAGCCGTATGGGAGCTGGAAGGCCCTACCATAACCGGTCCAAGAATATCAAATATATTCATACCTCTTTCTCCTGACTTTTATACTGTTAGTCTGCCCCTTTTTCCTGCATACAATCGTTTCTTATCATATCAGAATGACCGTAGTTTCTTATCAAATGCCGGTTAAAACTAAGTTAAAAAACAGCAGGAGAGGATTCTCATGTTCCTCTCCTGCTGTCACACTCAGCTGTCACACTCAGGTTTCCCTATTTATTATTTCTGCTTTATCTTGTTCGCTTACATACGCTCCTGTACTAAGCCAGTTCCGTCCCGTCGGTCGTCTCCAGCGTAGCCGCCATCACAGCCTTGATGGTATGCATACGGTTCTCCGCTTCATCAAATACCTTCGACTGAGGTGACTCGAACACTTCATCCGTCACTTCCATATCCGTGATTCCGAACCGATCTCCCATCTCCTTGCCAATCTTCGTCTTCAGATCGTGGAACGCGGGCAGGCAGTGCAGGAAGATAGCGCTCTCCTTCGCGTTTGCCATCACTTCCTTCGTCACCTTGTAGGGAGTCAGCTCACGGATCCTCTCCTCCCATACTTCATCCGGCTCGCCCATGGATACCCATACATCTGTATAGATCACATCCGCATCTTTTGTTCCTTCTGCCACATCTTCGGTCAGAGTGATCGTAGATCCGGACTCTGCCGCATAGCCCCGGCATGTCTCCACCAGATCTGCCGCCGGGAAATATTTCTCTGTTGTACATGCTACGAAGTCCAGTCCCAGCTTGGAGCAGGCGATCATCAGAGAATTGCCCATATTGTAACGGGCGTCACCCATATAGACCAGCTTCAGCCCCTTCAGGGTACCGAAGTTCTCGCGGATAGTCAGCATATCCGCCAGCATCTGCGTGGGGTGATATTCATTTGTCAGACCGTTCCATACAGGCACTCCTGCATATTTGGCCAGCTCTTCCACCAGTTCCTGGCCGAATCCCCGGTACTCGATGCCGTCAAACATCCTTCCCAGCACGCGGGCTGTATCCTCGATGCTCTCCTTCTTTCCGATCTGAGATCCTGTCGGGCCCAGATATGTAGTTCCCATCCCCATATCATGTGCCGCTACTTCAAATGCACAGCGGGTACGGGTGCTGTCCTTTTCAAAGATCAAAGCCACATTCTTGCCCTTGTAATGATCCACCAGGATCCCTTTTTTCTTCTTCTCCTTCAGGTCTGCAGAAAGATCAAGCAGGTATGTGATCTCCTCCGGTGTAAAGTCTTTCAGTGTAAGAAAATTTCTTCCTTTTAAATTCATGATTCTATCCCTTCCTTTTCCCGGTACAAGAGGATACGCAGAGCAGTTTCCTCGCTCTGCCGGCTCCGATTGTACACGTATGATCCGCTTTCTCCGGGCGCCTGAGTAAGGCAGTCATGCCTTGCTCCTGCTGTCCGATGGAAATAGTATACTACACATATGCATAAAAATGCAATATTAATGCATAAAAATTCTTTTTAAGCAACTCACTGACGCCTCTGCCTGCCTGCTTCAAACATAAGCACTGCTGCCGCCACTGCCGCATTCAGGGACTCTGCCTTTCCCTCCATTGGGATCCGGATACGGCAGTCCGCACAGGAAGCCACCTCCTCCCGCAGGCCATTTCCCTCGTTTCCTATAAGAAAGGCAGTTCCGCCGCGGTAATCCTCCCGGTCATATGGATTCTTTCCTTCCAGATGAGCTGCATAGACCCGGATCCCCGCCTTCTTCAGATCTTCTACCGATTCCGGCAGATCCTCCACGCGGCAGAAAGGCACCCGGAACAGAGCCCCCATGGTCGAACGAACAACCTTCGGGTTATAAATATCCACACAGTCGCTGCTCATCAGGATTCCTGTCGCTCCCGCCGCCTCAGCAGTACGGAAAACAGTTCCCATATTCCCGGGGTCCTGAAGATTATCCAGTACGATCACAAACGGCGCCCGCCCCTGTCCTGACAGATCTCTGAGGATATCATCCCGGCTGTATGTCCTCCGCTCCACAACGGCAAGGATCCCCTGAGGCGTTTTCGTATCAGATACATATTCGAAAACAGAGTCCGATAGGATCTCCGTCCTGCACTGCCTGACGAATGCTTCTGTCAGATTTCCACTTTTCTTCGTAAAACTTTCGGAAAAATATACTTTCTGTATCTGCTTCTGCCACTCTCTGTCGTCAAGGAGCTCCCCGGTCATGCGGGGGCCCTCAACGAGAAACACATTCTGCCGGTCTCTCTCTCTGCTCTTTTTCATCAGCTTCACAAGCTCTCTCACCTGTGCGTTGCCTGTACTTGTGATCATCTGCTATTTCCCCTTTGTATCGAATTTCTCCAGAATATCATTTGCTCCGATCATAATCAGGATGGCCCCCTCCTGCAGCGGTTTCTGCGGATCAAAGGCAACGTCCACTTCTCCGTCAATGATCACTCCCACCACATTGATGCCGAATCTCTCACGGATTCCAAGCTCGGACAGACATTTTCCGACCCACTTGTACGGCACCACGATTTCTACCATGCTGTAGTCATTGGACAGCTCGATCCAGTCTGTAAATTCATGCGCCACGAGGTTCTTCGCAACCCTGCTTCCCATCTCCCGCTCCGGATAGACTACTATGTCTGCTCCCACCTTCTTCAGGATAGTTCCCTGAAGATCGTCCTTTGCCTTGGCGATTACCTTGGGGATGCCCATTTCCTTACAGAGCATTGTGGCGAGGATACTGGCCTCCAGATTCTCTGACACAGCCACGACCACACCATCCAGATTCCTTCCGCCCAGACTCTGAAGCGCCTCCGGATCAGACACGTCTGCCTTGATCGCATAGGCAACCTCCTCTGAGATCTCCTGGATCTTCTCATAAGAATCATCGACTACCAGTACATCGCAGCCCATGTTCTCCAGAGTCAGGGCAACACTCCATCCAAAACTTCCCAGTCCAAGTACTGCATATTGTTTCTTCATAATAAATATCTCCATTCCGCCGCCGTTCCGACAGCATTTTATTATTTCCGCGAGCAACAAGACAAGCGGATTTCTGTTTATCCGAGCATGAGCCGCTTCTCCGGGAGCTCCCGGAACTGCACACTCTTATCTGCCTTACCGGCAAATACCAGCGCCATGGTCAGCGGACCGATCCTTCCTATATACATCAGCAGCATGAGCACCACATGACTGGCCCTGGACAGCTGCGGCGTAAGATCCGCAGAAAGCCCGACCGTTCCTATCGCTGAGGACGCTTCATACATCAGATTCAGGAAATCTCTTCCCGGCTCGAAGATCCCCAGCGCCATTACTCCTGTCAGCCAGGATATAAATGTAATAAGAGTAATCGTGATGCCAGATCTGACGATGTCATCTGCCACTCTCCTGCCGAAACACTCTGTATCTCTCCGCCCGCGGAGTACAGAAACTGCTGTCAGGAGCAGCATGGCCGCAGTCGTGGTCTTGATGCCGCCCGCCGTACCAGCCGGAGATCCGCCGATAAACATAAGGATACACCCAAGGAACCGGGAGCCCGCTGTCAGTCCTGACTGAGACACAGAAGCATATCCCGCCGTACGTGTTGTCACCGACTGAAATGCAGACGCCATCAATTTCTCAGGCACGCTCAGATCTCCCATGGTAGAAGGATTGTTGTATTCCAGGAGAAAGAATCCGATCGTACCAGCCAGGATCAGGAAGGCTGTCATGGACAGCACGATCTTCGCCTGAAGCCCCAGTCTGGTAAATATTCTCTTTATCATTCCCCTTGAAGCTGCTTCCTTCCGTACATTCTCCAGCACATTATACCATACAGGGAAGCCAAGTCCTCCCATAACGATCAGAAACATGGTCGTAAAGTTAATGAGCGGGGAATCTACATATTCAATAAAACTCGTGCTTCCAAGTATATCGATACCTGCATTGCAGAACGCGGATACAGAATGAAAGATTCCGTACCATATACCGCGTATCACTCCAAATTCCGGTACAAATTTTACAGCATAGAGCAGTGCCCCGATTCCTTCTACAAAGAGGGTTCCCTTCAAAATCCTTATAATAAACCGCACCAGCCCCGATAATGTATCCAGCCCGTATGCCTGCTGGATCACGATCCTTCCCTGCATCGTGATCTTCTTTCCCATTATAAGGAAGAAGGCCGACATACAGGCTACTACTCCCAGACCTCCGATCTGTATGAGCACAAGCATCACGATCTGTCCCGCCAGTGTAAACTGCTCCGCCGGTACGACCGTAACCAGCCCGGTCACACATACGGACGTCACCGAGGAAAACAGCGCGTCGATAAACTCGATAGGCTTCTGATTGCAAAAGGGCAGCCACAGCAGCACGCCCCCCAGAAATATTACCCCGAAGAATCCAAGGGCAATCATCTGCATGGTGGTAAGCCTTATTTTTCTTGATGTCCTTATTCTTGATTTCATGTCAAATATCTCCTGCATCTTCCGAAACGTTTTTCTGTCTTATCTTAGCATAGTGCCCAGGATTATTCAATTTTCCTACATATTCTTATCTTCTTTTTTATATTTGCCGGTTTCTGTTCAGACGTGTCTCAGTATCCAGCCATAAACGAACTGTGTTGCCGCGAAGGCCCGTAGGGGAGCGCCGGCATTTGGGCCGCGTCCTCTGCGGCCCTATGTGTCCGCTGCGCTCCACTCCGAGCGAAAGCGCGGCCGCCGGGGCAGCACAGCTCGTTTATGGCGGACAGCTGAGAACAAATGAGCAGTAACATTGCTGAAAAATAAAAAAACATTGCTTTTCTAATGTTGTTTTAATAAACAACGGGTATATTACAATTACAGAAAGCAAACAAAATAAAAATAAATTCAATACAAGGAGGAAATCAATATGAAGAAAAGAATCGTTACTTTATTACTTGCAGGAGCAATGACAACCGCACTTCTGACCGGATGCGGAGGACAGGGAAATACAGCAGGCACAGCGCAGAACAACGCAGCTGATAACGCTCAGGCAGAAGGCAATGCAGCCGGCGCTTCCGAAGGACAGGCGAATGCAGCCGACAGCCAGGCAGGCGAAAATGCTCAGAACGGCAATGAAAACACACAGAATAATGCCGGCGCCGCACAGAAAGGCACAGCGTCCGCCATCACAGAGGAACAGGCGAAAGCTATCGCACTGGAGAAGGCAGGGATCACAGAAGCCGACACGATCGCCATCGCGGTCAAACAGGAACGGGATGACGGAGTATCCATATATAATGTAGATATCTACACAGCAGACAGAGACTACGAATATGACGTGGCTGTCGCAGACGGAACCATCTACAGCCAGGAAAGCGAACCGGTAGAACGGATTACTTCCACAAATGTAAATACCGGAGTCTCCCTGGACGAGGCAAAGAAGGCTCTGCTCGCAAAGGTGCCCGGGGCAGCGGATAAAAATCTCCGCATCAGCCTGGACAGAGATGACGGCAGATATAACTACGAGGGCGAGATCATTTACGGCGACAAATCTTATGAATATGAAATGAACGCCGAGACAGGAGACATCTACGAGTGGTCCGAGGAACTGCTGAACAGATAGGAAGACAGTCTGGTTCAAACTTTTGGGGAAAGCGCTGACAGCGCTTTCCCCATCACTTCTCCCCGGAGACATAATATTCTGGATCATTTCTTTCAGTTTCGGGTGATCAAGCAACTTTTTGGTCATATCATCAAACAATGTATTTTTCTCTTTTAAAAGCAGTTTGACCGCCGCAAGAAAACCCTCTTTCGTCCATGCCGTTTCCTTCTCAGGGAAGCCTGGGCTTCCGGCAATCCGCTCATCTATAAGCTGGCAGATCTTTGATACAAGGAATGGGTAGCCTGAAGTATAATCGTAGATCAGCTGGCTCATTGCGGACAGATCCATTCCCGTATGGTAATCTGACTCATATTCATTCAACATTGTCAGGATATCCGCTGTCGAAAAACTCATGTCGATCAGGAAATCCGCCGCCACATTCCAGGGACTGTTGTACTTTTTTTGCAAATCTCTATTTCAGCTTCTCCACCGCTATGGAATACACCCCCTCCATATCATTGATCTTCAGCAGCGTCTCCTTATTTGCCATACATCCGAATCCATAGACGGTCAGGCCGTTCTCTCTGACGTAGTCCGCAGCTTCGGAAAGGTTCACCGGCGTTTCTGCGTCCGGCATCATTTCCAGAAATTCTTCCTGTTCCGCCATATAGTCCAGCATCACGGCAAAATGCTCCGCAGCCCTATCCGCGTCCCTGATCTGTTCCTCCATCTCATCCCGCCGGCTTCCGCTCTCATCTCCGGAGGCCCGCAGTACCAGATCCGGATACTTCTCCCGATTCCAGTCCACATCAGCACCGGAACTTGAATTTATATAGAATCCCAGATTGGAAAGAATCAGTCTCTCAGTATCATCATTCTCCCAGGCAACTGGTTCACGCCAGGTAATCGGCGCACACCAGATATCCGATGCTGCCAGCTCATCATTATTTATGATCTCATCCATGAATGCCATGTACTCATCATAAGGCATCAGTCTGTCCAAAGTCACATATGCGTAGTACAGCCCGTTTTCATCCAGGCTGTTCAAAGTCTCTGTGGCCTGCTCCCGGTCTCCCGCCGCAGAAAAGAAATATCCATCATCCCCCTGTCCGTTTTCTGCCAGCTCCGTCAGAGTCTCCCCCTCCTCCGGCGCCATCTGGAACCAGCCGAATATATTTCCGGTAGGACGTCTCAGCTGATTGACGTCATAAAGTTGCAGATTGTTCTTCTCTATTCTGCCGGCTACATTGGTAAATGTTTCTGTGAAGCTGACGTTCTGATAGATCGTGATATCGTAATCCCCGTACCCCCGGTCATCCACCTGTACATTATACCGATACTCTCCCGGCACCATCAGTTCCGTATAGACCGCCATATCAAGGCTCATCTGGTTCGTCGTGCCGCCATAC
The DNA here is from genome assembly GCA_019115765.1 of Candidatus Mediterraneibacter stercoripullorum. GTDB lineage: Bacteria > Bacillota > Clostridia > Lachnospirales > Lachnospiraceae > Mediterraneibacter > Mediterraneibacter stercoripullorum. The sequence goes on from DXCZ01000042.1 coordinate 33,440, forward strand.
TCGTTCTCGCCCACAATCTTTCCCGGATCGTAGTAGAACATAGATACCGCCTCAGGAAGGACAAACAGAAGCAGCAGCACGATAACCAGGGTCACCGCGCAGACTACAGCGCCCATCTTGATAAAAGCGCGGCGGATGGCACGGTTGACCCGGCGGGTGAATTCATCCGCCTTCTGGTCTGCATGTTCCGCCTTTTCTTCCTGAGCAAATCCAAGTTCCAGCGTCTCCTGCTCTTCTCTTTCAAACAGATACTCGCTGATTGCTTCCTGCCGCTCGATATCCTGCTCCACTCTCTGCCGCTCCTGTTCCGACAGTTCCTTTTTCTTATAAAGCTCGATCAGTTCATGATATCTCATACCCCTTCACCTCCATAATCTTCCGCAGTTCCCTGCGGGCTCTGCTGCTGAGCACCCGGGCATTTTCATGGGATATGCCCATGACAGCCGCCGACTCCTTCAGTGTAAACCCTTCAAAATAAGTCAGTTCCAGTATCTCCCGTTTCCTCACATCCAGAGACATCATCGCCTCCTGAAGAATGTCAGACCGCTCCCGGTCCAACGCCTGCTGCTCGGGATCCATATCTCTTCCTTGAGAAGAGGGGATACCGGTTCCAGTTCCGTATCGCGCTCCAGATTCTGCGCCGTTCCTGCGTCTGCGCATCCCGTCCGGTGCACTCCTGTCCTGTGCCATATACGCTGCCTCTGACATATCCTCCACCGGTGTCTCCCGGCGGCGCTTCTTCATCTCATTAAACATCAGGTTCCGCCCCACCAGATACAGCCAGGCACGGACGTTGGTATGCCCGGATGGGAGAGACAGGACAGCCCGGCAGAACGTCTCCTGCAGAACATCCTCTGCCAGCATCCGATCCCGGCACAGGATAAAAAGATATCGAAAGATTTCCTGCCCATATCTGTAATAAATCTCTTCCAGAAGTTTCTTCTCCAGTCTCCCCACCTCCCCGTCTTTTGCCGCATATCAGCTTTTCTGTACGGTTTCTTTTCTTCCTTTATTAGTATAATTTCTTCTTCCTTCACCAGTATAACAATGAAATGAGTGAAACTGTTACAGAATATCCGCCTTTTTGCTTATTCTGCAGAAAATCACTCTCTCCCCGCACCTGGAGGAACGGATTTTCTGCTCTGCATGCAGTAAGGAGCAGGCCGCATTAGCAGCCTGCTCCCGAAGTTCAGAATCGTTTTATTTTCATTGCCGGTTTCTTCTCCAATCGGAGGTTTTTCCAGTTAGCGGCATTACAAACAGCGGATCACCTTACACGGATTGCCCGCCGCAAGACACATGGGCGGGATATCTCTGGTAACCACACTTCCCGCACGGACCGATGGACTGAATACTGCCGTTGATCTACATTTTAAAGCGGTATCCCACGCCCCAGATTGTCTCAATATACTGAGGATGGGACGTGTCATACTCGATCTTCTCACGGATCTTCTTGATATGGACCGTCACCGTAGCGATATCACCTACAGACTCCATATCCCAGATCTCGCGGAACAGCTGCTCCTTTGTGTAGACATGATTCGGATGGCCGGCAAGGAAGGTCAGCAGATCAAATTCCTTTGTAGTAAATGACTTTTCCTCTCCGTTGACCCACACACGACGCGCGGTCTTATCAATCTTAAGCCCCCGGATCTCTATGATCTCATTTGCCTCAACATTGCTGCCGATCAGGCGCTCATACCGGGCCAGGTGAGCCTTCACTCTGGCTACCAGCTCGCTGGGGCTGAAAGGCTTGGTCATATAATCATCTGCTCCCAGGCCAAGCCCCCGGATCTTGTCAATATCATCCTTCTTTGCAGAAACCATAATGATCGGCGTATTCTTCTGACCGCGGATCTGCCGGCAGATCTCGAAGCCGTCCACACCAGGGAGCATCAGGTCCAGGATGATCAGATCAAAGTCTTCATTCAGTCCTTTATTCAATCCGGTCTGTCCGTCATTGGCCACTTCAACCTCAAAATCACTCAGCTCCAGATAATCTTTCTCAAGATCCGCAATACTTTCTTCATCTTCCACGATCAAAATCCGCTTACTCATCAATCGGTACCTCCTGATATTTTCTAATTACGAAATACATCGTTGTACCAGCGCCCTCTTCACTGGTTGCCCAGATATTGCCTCCATGCTCCTCCACGATCTTCTTTACGATCGAAAGCCCGATGCCGCTTCCGCCCTTGGAGGAGTTCCTGGATGCATCTGTCCGGTAGAATCTGTCGAATATATATGGCAGATCCCTGGAGCCGATGCCTTTTCCATTGTCTCCCAGCTCTATCTGAACGAAATCCCCCACATCCTTCAGATCCATCGTGATCTTCCCCTGCGGTTTGTCCATGTATTTCAGAGAATTGGACACGATGTTATTGATAACTCTCCTGAGCTGCTCCGGATCCACGATAACCTTGCAGTCGTCATCCATCAGATTCCGGTAGGTAAACTCCACACCCTTTGCCTCCAGCTCCATATAGAGGTCATCCGCACAGTCCTCAAAATATTCTTTTGCAGATATGATGGCAAAATTATACGGGATCCTGTTGGTATCTATCTTCGAATACAGCGTCAGCTCATTGATCAGGAGATCCATCTCATTAGCTTTATTATAAATAGTCTTGATGTATCTGTCCATCTTTTCCGGCGTATCAGCGACCCCGTCCATGATTCCTTCCACGTATCCTTTGATCGTGGTGATCGGAGTCTTCAGGTCATGAGAAATATTGCTGATCAGCTCCTTATTCTCCCGGTCGAAAGCAACTTTCTCCTCAGCATTCGCCTTCAGACGGATCCTCATAGCTTCAAAATCCTGGCAGAGCTGACCGATCTCGTCCTCCCCGTCAATATTGATCTCAAAGTCAAGGTTGCCTTCCTTAATGTTCCGCGCGGCCTTCTGCAGCTTCGCAAGCGGCACCGAGATCGTCTTGTAGATCCAGTAGATCAGAAGACCTGTCGTTATAAATACTACTATCAGATAAACCTGCTGGAACTCCGTAGCCTTCTGCGGTCCGAAAGTATGAACGGCAATAGTCGTAGAAATTGTCGTAAGGATCATGATCGCAATATATACAATAACCAGTTTTGTTCTTAACTTCATATCTTACCCTCTTTCGCCGGAATTATCAGAATGTTCAGAAAATGCTCCAAAAAAGTACCTGTCACTTTTTTCCGCCGTTTTCAGAATATTTCACAAATATTTCTTCAAATCTTCAACTTTGTCCAGTTTCTCCCAGGGCAGATTCAGATCATTGCGTCCGAAATGTCCGTAAGCTGCTGTCTGTTTGTAGATCGGTCTGCGCAGATCGAGCATGCGGATGATCCCCGCCGGGCGGAGATCGAAGTTCTCACGGATGATCTCTACCAGTTTCGTATCGGATACTTTTCCTGTTCCGAATGTATTGACGGAAATGGAGGTCGGATGTGCCACGCCGATAGCGTAGGAAAGCTGGATCTCGCATTTCTTTGCCAGACCTGCTGCCACAATGTTCTTCGCTGCATAGCGTGCCGCATATGCTGCGGAACGGTCTACCTTTGTGCAGTCCTTTCCGGAGAATGCGCCGCCGCCGTGACGTGCCATTCCGCCGTAGGTGTCAACGATGATCTTACGTCCGGTCAGTCCGCTGTCTCCGTGAGGTCCGCCGATAACGAAACGTCCAGTCGGATTGATGAAGAACTTCGTCTCTTCATCCACCATATCTGCCGGAAGGATCTCATCGAATACATATTTCTTAATATCTTCGTGGATCTGTTCCTGTGTCACATCCGGATCATGCTGGGTTGAAAGCACAACAGTCTCAAGGCGCTTCGGTGTTCCGTCCTCATTGTATTCTACTGTTACCTGTGTCTTTCCGTCCGGACGAAGGTAGGGAAGGGTTCCGTCTTTTCTTACCTTTGTCAGCTGACGTGCCAGCTTGTGAGCCATGGCGATGGGGTACGGCATATACTCCTCTGTCTCGTCGGATGCATAACCGAACATCATACCCTGATCTCCTGCGCCGATTGCCTCGATGTCATCCTCTGACATCGTATGCTCCTTTGCTTCCAGCGCTTTGTCTACACCAAGAGCAATATCGGCAGACTGCTCGTCGATCGTTGTGATCACGCCACATGTATCTGCATCAAAGCCGTATTTTCCTCTTGTGTATCCGATCTCACGGACTGTATCCCTTACAAGCTTCGGGATATCTACATATGCTTTCGTTGTGATCTCTCCCATAACCATTACCATACCAGTGGTACAGCATGTCTCACACGCCACACGGCTCATGGGATCCTGCTCCATCAGCGCGTCCAGGATCGCATCCGAGATGGCGTCGCACATTTTGTCCGGGTGTCCCTCAGTAACAGACTCAGATGTAAATAAAATTTTTTCCATAAAAAGAATCTCCTTTCTTCACTTTCTCTCCTGCGGATTGTCTCTTGGCCATGGAGGCCTTTTATTCTGCCGGGCATTTCACAACATGACTGCCCTGTCCAGAATAAAAAAGACAGTCCGCAACATTGGACTGTCAGTCTATCTTAACAATCCTCTTATTGTTCGATTTACTCGCTCAGGCTGGCACCTTCCATGTAAGGGGTTGCCGCAGCTTCACAGATCCTTTGTATCTCCACTGCTCTGAATAAGAGAAAGTATAAATTATTTTATTTTTATAAGTGACCAATAGGTACTGTACAATGGATAGAGGGAAATGTCAAGAGGAATTGCTGATTTTACACCAGCGGAAACAGCACCCGTATCTCATACCACTCGCCTTCTTCTGTAACTTCACATCTCCCCTTCATCTTTTCCACCATACTTATGATATTCTGCACACCGATCTGGCTGCTGTCCTCTTTCCTCTCCAGTTTCCGTTTCTGATTCCGGAAGAGAAAACCTGCTTCCGTATCATAACAGATGGTCTCGATATTTACCGGTTGAGAAGGCTCTGCGTATTTCAGAATATTGGATGTAATATTGTCACAAATACGCATCACATATTCCGAATTTACTGCTGCCTTTCCCTCCACTCCCGTAAGGCTGGTTTTCACCTGGAATCCCTTCTGTTCCAGACATCCGCACATTTCAGAAAGGAGATCATAGAAAATGTCCCGGAATTCTGCCGGAGCTTCCAGCTCGACTTCTGACTCTTCTGAAAGAAGAGAGTATTCGAAAAGATGATCCGTCAGATGCTTCAACCGTCTTGTTTTCTCTGCAATCTTGTCCACACATTCCCAAAACTGGCGCTCATCTTTATATTTACGGCTTCCTAGTATTTCTGAATAAATGAGCAGTGAAGTCATCGGGGTTCTCAGATCGTGTGACAGAGCAGTTACCATCTTTTTGTGACCGTTCACAAGACGCGCTTCTTTCTCCACCTGTTCCCGGAAAGAAACCCGCATATCATTGAGCCCCTGGGCCAGCGCGGAAAGTTCATCATTTCCTTCTACTGTGATCACATAATCGAGATTACCTCCTTCTAGTATCTCTATTTCTTCGCTAAGCGTACGGATATACCGCATTGTGCTGCGGATTCCAAACATGACCACAGCCACAAACACCAGGAAGGAAAGTACGATCTCACTGATTACAAACGCATTATAAAGCTGGTAGAGATGAAAGCCCTGCATGGCTGCCACGCCCTGACCGTCTGAAAATTCAATCTCATAATAGGTCGCCCAGTCATAGTAGTCTACGTGGATATTTTCTTCCTTCAGTCTGTCATAAAACGGATAGGCCGAATCATATACCAGAATATCGTCCTTATACACTTGCAGAGAAACTGGTTTATGTCTTTTTACCCAGAGTGTCAGCTTCTCAGTATCTGAAGACGATACCTTCTCATCCTTCACATACTGCCGCAGATCCTCAATATATCTTTCGTTTGCCTGTTCCCAATATACGCCCCCTCTGCCAAAGACGTGAATCACTGCTCTGCCTGCATGCCAGAGCAGGAAAAAGCTGACAGCAGCCGCTGCAACAGCCAGCGCCAGAAGCTTCAGCAGCCGGACATATATGGAATTCCTTTTACTGATTTCCCGCTTCAAATTTATATCCCTTTCCCCATACAGTCTGAATATACCGCGGATTCTGCGGATCGCTCTCAATCTTGGCCCGCAGCTTCCGGATATGAACCATCACCGTGTTGCTGCATGTATAATAATAAGGCTCGTCCCACACACTTTCATACAGATTGCTGGCCGAGAATATTTTCCCCGGATATTTCATCATAAGAAGTAAAATACTGTATTCAATATTTGAAAGTTCCTTTGTTTCGCCTCTGACACTTACCTCATTAAATTCCTCGTTGATTCGGATACCGCCTGCCTCAATACATTTCTCCTTTTCCCGGCTTCCGTTCTGGGCGTAAACACGATATCGCCGCAGAAGAGCCTTCACCCTTCCAAGAAGCTCTGCATAGGAAAAAGGTTTGGAAATATAATCATCGCCGCCCATCATAAGCCCCGACAATTTGTCCGTCTCATCTGTCTTTGCTGTCAGGAAAATGACCGGCACGATCGATGTCTTCCTTATTTCCTGACAGGTCTTGAATCCGGAGATCCCCGGCATCATCACATCCAGGATAACCAGATCTGTATCATCGGACAGGCGATTAAGTCCTTCTTCTCCATTTTCCGCTTCGGTTACAAGATATCCCTCACTCTCCAGCAGGATCCTCACACCCTCGCGAATATCTCTGTCATCCTCAATTATCAGAACATTTCCTTTTCCCATATCCTTTCCCTTTCCTTGTATCATTTCACCCATCAGTTTATTTTCCCTTTACAGCCAGGAATTCCTGTCGGTACATCTCCGCCAGACGATCCCATTCTTCGTATCCCGCCTCTCCTCTATGGTCGGGCAGATCGTATTTTTCAGCAAGATATTCACCCATATATGCAGTCACCTTCTCCGCGCCGAAAACATTCAGGTGGTCTCCTTTATCGTAACTGTCTTCCTTCCAGTTGATCTTCAGTTCTTTTGTCTTATAATTCAGGTCAAGATACGGCAAGTTATGTTTGTCTGCATAATCCTGGATCGCATTATGCTTGGCAGTATTATAATTGACCGGTGACGGAGCGCTGTAGAGCATGAGCGGAATATCTTTCCCCTGGCATATCTCAATGATCTTTTTCAGATAAATATCTACAAATTCCGGAATTTTCTTCAACTCACTTGTTTCTTTCATATAGTTCTCGTCACCGTCATAAGACTTGACGCTGTTCCGAATCGTAAAGCCTTTATACTCGTCCGGCAAAGTAGCGGAACTATCGAACATTGTCTTCCAGATATTGTGGTACCGGAATATCGGAAAATGATACAACATAGCCTCTGATATTGCAGACTGCAGATTTTCCAGACGTCCGGGATTGCGGAACATAAGATTAGCCTCCAGCAGAACCAGCCTGGGCTCTTGTGTCTTCAAAGCAGTCTTCAGCATATAATACGTCTCCTGGATCTTCTGTCCGCTCTGTCCGCAGTCATAAGCAGCGATTCCATGCTGCCGCCACAGCTGCATAGGAGAAATAGATGTAAAACTTTCGCTGTCTCCCATGACAAGCACATCAAGTGTATTTTCTTTTTCCGCCGCTATATCTGCAAATACCCTGCTCCGTCCTTTAATACTGCCTCGCTTGCTGACCACCGCCTTTTTTGCCCAGGCAGAACATCCGGCAAGGAGCAGGATCAGAATCAGCAGAAACAGAAGCCCTCTTTTCAATATTTTTCTCAAATTTACTTCCTCCTCTTCTGTGTCGAATGCTACATTTCTCTGTAACCGTTATCATGTTTTCCATTAAAATCCGGCATAGATCAGATCTACTGCCTGGTATCCGTCCCCATACGCGGCAAAAATCAGGACAGCAAAAATCAGCGCATAGAATGTGCACCACTTTACAGGCTCTGATAACCGTAAGGAATGAATACGCGGGATCAGCCCTCTTTCATTCAGAGAACCAATCACTGCCACAACAATGCACCCGGCAGCAACAACTGCAAAGTCTGCCCGCTCCAGTCCCAGTCCGAACAGTGTACCGTCCCACAACTGCCGGATCTCAAAGCCGTCGAAAATACTCCGGAACATATGCAGTCCCGCTCTTAATCCGTCTGCACGGAAGAAAAGCTCTCCTGTAAAAATAATCAGCCAGGTTTTTGCAATCTGCACGGTCCGCCATCCAAACGAATCCGGATGAATATGCAGCAGTGCCAGGATCCGATCCCTTACCGGTTCCACTGCCATTCCCGCAAGAATCAGGGTAAAGTAATACATCCCGTAGAAAATATAGCTCCACCTTGCTCCATGCCACAGTCCATTGCACAGCCATACCGGAAACAGCGCCAGGGCCGATGTAACCAGACGTGTCAGATATTTACCTGCATGCTTTCTTCCGAAACTGTTCCATTTCTTCACAATGCCGGATACAGATACCGGATAGAAGATGTATGTCTTGAACCACACTCCAAGACTAATATGCCATCTCCGCCAGAACTCCGCAGCGCTTCTCGCGCAGAACGGCTGCCGAAAGTTTTCCGGGAGCCGGATACCGAATACCTGTCCGGATCCGATCACCATATCCATACATCCTGAAAACTCCATGTAGAGCTGTACCGTATAAGCCACTGCACCAACAGCCACCACAGCTCCTTTATATTCCATATAGTTTCCGAATATTTCCCCTACAATTACCGAGAGTCTGTCCGCAATGATCAGCTTCTTAAAAAATCCCCAGAAGATTCGTATGTACCCTTCCGAAAGATTCTCCCATGTCAAAGCTCTGCCGGCATAAAGCGTGTCCGCAGTATCCGTATATCTGCAGATGGGCCCTTCCATGATCTGAGGAAAGAAACTCAGAAACAGTGCGGTTCTTCCCAGACTTTCCTCAGCCCGTATTTTTCCCCAATATACATCTGCCATGTATCCCACTGCCTGAAGAGTATAAAAGGATATACCTACAGGGAGCAGCAGATTCTTCTCATGCAATGCAAATGGAAGAAAACTCAAATCTATTATAGACTCAATATTATGTATAAAAAAATTATAATATTTCAGATATATGAGAACACCAAGTAACATCAGGATTCCCAGACTCAGGACCTGTCGGGACCTTTTCTGATACTTCAGGCGTATTTCCTTCTTTTTTCTGCCTGCTGCCTCTTCCTTCTCTTTCTCCTCATGCGCATGCAGCAATTCAAGCCGGACACCTGTATAGTGCGTAATAACCGTGGCGCCGATCAGATATATCAGCAGCTTTCTGCTTATGATGAAGAAGAACAGCCAGCTGAATGCCAGAAGGACTTTCCAGCGGTGTCGCTGCGGCACCATCTGGTATGCAATCAGACAAAGAGGAAGGAAGACAAAGCCGTACAGCAACGTATGATATGCCATTTTCTATTCTCCCCCATTTTTGCCTAGTTTTCCTGCAGTCTCTGCACCATGTTCCAGATTGCCTCAGCGGAGTTAAAGTTGGCCGGAATCATCTCTGATGCCTCTATAGAAATATCAAAAGCATCCTCCAGCTCAGAAACCAGCGTGATCACACCGAAGGAATCCAGCAACTGGCCGTCAATCAGCTTTTTCTCATTTACATAATCAATGCTGTCGTCAATCTCATTTAAAATCGCAAGAAGTTTTTCCATTTTATATACCTCATCTTTCCTTTTTTTGTTTTCTGTTATTTTCCTATTCCGGCATATTAAGCCGATATGTTTCCATTTGACTCCGGAGCTGTTTCCAACCATTCTTATCATCATAGGAAACAATCCCCGGCAGCTCATGGCTCAAGAACAGCGCCATTCCCTCCATACAGGAATACGCTCCTGCCCGTTCAAACACCAGCACTTTTCCAGTCTTGACTCCGGACAGCCGGGCTCCTCTGCACAGCACGTCATTAACTGTACAAAGCGAACCGCATACCGTCCAGTTTTTCTCCTTCCCCGGCATCCCCTCCGGCAGGATCTTTATATATGGTTCATACATCCCCTTGATCTGTCCGTCATAATTCAGCTGATGGCTGCCTCCGTCTACGATACAGTATCCGGTCTCCCCGTTCTGTTTTACATCCCGGATCTCTGTCAGATAGTAGCCGCACAGGGCCGCCAGCGCCCGTCCCAGTTCTATGGTAACCTGTCCGGTCCATTTCATATCCCGGATCGCGTCACCCAGGGCATGCAGCCCGTCATCAGTGAATGTCTCCGGCTCCTTTCCCCTGAAATATGGGACAGCGGTTCCGGGGCCATACTCCAGATTACGGACATCAAACTGGAGTTCCCTGTGCAGTTTATCAAAGAACCCATCCAGTTCTTTCAGTTCTTTTCTGTGTTTGTCTACATTCTTTTTCTGTGTTCCGGAGAAAAAGTGGATTCCTTCCACCTCCAGATAAGGACTGATGCCAACAATCCGGATTATATTCTGTATCGTTTCCTCATCCATCCCGAACTGGTTTCCACTGGTCAGTCGCGGATACAGCCGGAGACGCTGCGCTTTGCGGTCGCTCCACTCCAGCAGATACTGAAACTGGCGTACCGACTCTACCGTATATGCGCATCTGCCGCCGCAGTATTCCAGAATTTCCATGAGGTCTTTCTTCTTTTTCAGCACCCCCGAGATAAACAACTTCTCCGGCGGAATCTTCAGATCCCGGCATATTCGGAATTCTCCCATAGAGCAAACCTCGATCCGGTCAACATATTCCGCCATTTCTGCCGTCAGAAACGGGTTCGCTTTCATGGCATAGCACAGTCCGATCCCTTCACCCAGCTTTTCCCGGATTCTTTCCGTCTGGACTCTGAGAATATCCAGATCGAAAATATAGAGCGGTGTTCCGAATTTGCTGCATGCATATTCAAGCTGTTCCGTTCTCACTTAAGGTTCCTCCTTTCTTGCAGCTGTACCATAAAGTAGGCCCGGTCTGTCTTTCCATTTTTGTTCAGCGGCATGACCGGTGTCTGGATAATCTTGGCCGGCACCATATATACAGGCAGCTTTTCTTTCATAGACTTTCTTAACTCTGACGCAGAAACCGTTCCCAGATAGAACCCTGCAAGCCGATTATGTTCTCTGTCGAATACACAGCAGCTCTTCTCCACACCATCTGCTGCATTCATGGCAGCTTCTACTTCTTCCAGTTCGATCCGATGTCCCATATGCTTGATCTGAAAGTCTTTCCTTCCCGCAAAGATCAGATTGCCTTCTTCATCATAGTATCCCAGATCCCCTGTCCTGCAGATTCTCTCACCAGCCGTTCCCTCTGCCAGATATACCGGAAATCGCTTTGCAGTCTGCTCTGGATCCCGGTAATATCCGGCTGCAAGAGACTCGCCAGCCACACAGATTTCGCCCTGACTGCCGGGAGCCAGGATCTCCCGCTGCTCGTCATCCAACAGAAACACCCGTCTTCCCGGGAATGCTCTTCCAATCGGGATCTTTTCCTTGTCAGAATACTCTCTCTCAACCGGAAAATACGTACAGTTGCATGTAATCTCCGTTGGACCGTAGAGATTGACAAACCTGGTGTGCGGAAGCGCCTGCTGCCACAGTCGCAGCTGCTTTGGAGGCATTGCCTCTCCGCTGAATAATATCCTCTTTACCTGATCCGGAATCCGATAGTCCAGTCCCTTCAGCGACGATACCAGCGTCAGTGCCGACACAGCCCATGTCAGATTCGTTACCTGTTTCTCACAGAGATAGTCCAACAGGCCTGGTGGTGTAGAGAAAAGTTTCTTCGGTATCAGTACCAACTGTGCCCCCGTCATAATAGAAGAATAAATGTCCTTCACCGATACGTCGAAGTCAAAGGGAGCCTGATTCCCCAGGCGGTCATCTTCCGTGATTCCGAAGATATCTGTAAAGTGACTGATAAACCGTATTACTGCATCGTGGCTCACCGCCACAGCCTTAGGATTGCCTGTTGAACCTGATGTAAAAAGTCCATAAAGGATATCACTTTCCATACTGTTTTCCCGAATCACCGCCAGCCGTTCCCGGTCTGTCTCTTCACTCAGCAGCTGCTCTGCCGTGATCTGTTTTATATCCGGCACATCTTTCAGAAGACTGTCTGCCACCGTTTTCTCAGCAATTATTATCTCAGTGTTCAGGACTCTTAAGATCTTCTTAATTCTTTCGGGCGGATTGACCGGATTTACAGGAACGTAAAATCCTCCGGCGTATACAATACCAAGCATGACTGCCAGTGTCAGAGAACTCTTCTCCATAAGAACCGGTACCGGGCTGCGTGGCGGCACCCGGCGGCTTAATGCACTGCCGATCGTTCTCGCCGCACTTTCCAATTCTTTCCACGTGAAAGCCAGCTGCCCGTCATCCACAGCGGTACGCTCCGGATACTTCTGTACAGTCATCTCAAGATAATCAAGTACATTTGTTTTATACAAATTGTCTTTTCTTATTTCATTCATTTTAATGTGTCACCTCTTTCCTGATGGTGACTTTATTATGCAATACACTTCTTAACAGATCCTGAATGGAATCTTAAAGTAGATTTAATTCCAGAAAAAGGGACAGAATAAGACTTCATCTCCATGTCACTATGTTTAGAAATTAAAAAGAAAGTCATTGACGAAAGAATGGATCCGGTCACCTCTAAAATCTGGGTAGTGCCTTGCGCGATCCGGCCAGATATGCTATAGTAAAAACACAAAGGGAAACCGCAAGCGGCTTCCCCTCAACAACTAAGCTATACCGCTAAAAGCGGCAAGCCGTCACTATTGCGAGTAGTGGCGGCTATTTCTTTCGTCTGGAGGGTTTGCCCCTCCGAAAAAACAGAGGGTAAGCCGCCCGGCTTCGGTTTCCCTGTCAATATGGTATCATAATGGCATCAGACAGACAATATCTTTGCCATTCAATCACTTTTCCGTATAAACACTGGAATTGTGGCATTTCTTTATACTCAATTTTAAATTCTTATTTCCTAAATAGACAAATTTAGAATAGATTTGAATAATGATGTTTCGTGCTCCTCCACGCCTTCTGTACTTTCCTTGCTGCCTTTTTATCTCCGTTCTCCCGGTAAAGTCTCTTAGCAGCCATATAGAGCTCTTCATTATTAATATTGTAGCTGCCTTCCTCGGTCATATACCGCTGCATGATCTCTTCCGCCCCGCTCAGATCCTCAACCGCAATCTTCGCATGTATCAACGCCGCATCTGCTATTGGGCTGTTCGCCTCGTTCTTCTGCCATTCCTCACAGAACTCCAGGGCTTCCTCATTTTTCTCCTGACCTTCCAGTGCATAAGCCAGGTGGAAATTCAATTCTGACGGAAACTCTTCCTCCCAGGCGAAAAGATGCAGAAGCTTTCTGCAGACATCCTCCAGCTCTTCGTACATCCCATGGGAAGCAAGTTCGTCCATATAATCCATCAGCCATCCGTACACGTCATGCGCATAATCTGTATCCACATCAAGAAGATACAGCTCTCTTGCAAATCCCGGTTCCTCACTGCGCCCATCCTCTATAATCTTAACCAGCAGATCGAACCCTCTGCTCCACTTGTCCAGCCGCGGCGTCCCCCGGACGACGCTGGAATAACACTGATCTGATATGGAATCGAATTTCTTCCATTGCTTTCTCATTTGCAGCTTCCCCCTCTGAGTTATGCACTCTGTCAATATGACTCTATTTTATCATTACCATGAGTAAATAACAAGCTGACCGTCAGGATCTCTCTTAACCTTCAGGATCTCTGCCCCATGTACCCTTAGCGCTTCCACTCACAACGTACCGTTGTCCACATGCGCACCAGTTACATAAATTCCAGATCCCCGAAAGCCTTCAGGAACGTTTTCCTCCCATACCCCGGGAACTCCGCCTCTATGTTCATCTCATCCTGCCTCACCAGGACTCCTTCTCCATACTTCCGGTGGCGGACACGAATCACCATATCCTGCTGTAACTGTCTTGCTTCCGCTTCTGTACTGGCTTCCGCCCCTGCATTTGCATGAATCTGCAGGGTATCCGGCCCTCGGTCCTTCTCTCCGACTCTGTCTGCGCCGGCCTTCTCCCGGATCCTCTCCTGTACCGCCCGGCGCATCTGCTGCAGATTTTCCTTCTTCTCTGCCTCGGTGCGCCGGCCTTCCCACTGGAGCAGCCGGTCCGGTATCATCTTCAGATAACGGCTGTACTCTCCTGCCACGCCCGGCTCCCCGGGGCTGGTATACCAGGACAGCTCAAGATCATTTTTCGCCCGGGTCATTCCCACGAAGAAAAGCCTGCGTTCCTCTTCCTCCTGCTCATAACTTCTGCAGCGCAGAGGGATCAGTCCCTGGTTCACACCGATGATAAATACCGTATCAAACTCCAGCCCTTTCGAAGCATGAAGAGTCATCAGCTTTACTGTGTCAGCAGTTTCCTCTTCGGATGGCTCCTGACATTCTCCCGAGTCAATCTTCATCCCATACAGAGCCGAACTGTTCAGGTACTCCCGGATCCTGCCGGAGAACGGCCCATCTGCATTATCATTACCGGGTTTGCCTGCGAATGAACTCTCTTCGATTCCATTTTTATCAGATGCCATACAGATTGCGCCGCACATCCGCCTGAGGAACTCTATTACAAGCCGTTCCTCTTCTTCGTAATCCGCAGATGTAGGATGCAGGGCTTCCCGAAGATTCAGGTATTCCCAGATCTCACTGGGAAGTTCTGTATCCGCATTTATACCGGCAGTGCTGTCTGCCCAGTCCCGGAAGCCTGCCATCCGGTCATACAGCGGCGCCGCTCCATGTATCTGCTCTCTTATTATCTTCTGCGCCTTTTTCCTGGTGTGCTTCTCTCCATATCTGCCATCACAGAGAACTCCAATCCCGGTCTGTTCGTCCTCCGGACTGACGGAGAAGCGCAATACCTTGGTCAGCCAATTCAGCACCGGAATCTCCTTCAGCGTCCGCTTCACAGACAGTTCATACGGGATTCCCTGCCGGGTAAACGTCTTCTCCAATATCACTGACTGCTTCTGCAGGCGGTAAAATACTGCGATCTCTCTATAGGCTTTTCCTTCTGTGTGGATCTGTTGGATCCGCTGTGCCAGATACTCTGCCTCCTGGAAAGGATCATAATGGTTCTTTACAACAACAGGCGCTCCTGTCTCCCTGCTTCCCTGGATCCCGCCGCCAAACTGCAGAAAATGTCCTGCCGCTTCCAGAATTGCTCCGCCGGAACGATAATTTACAGGAAGAGTCAGCTCCTTTGCCTCGAATCGATGCTTCAGCAGGAAAAACATGTTCTCCCCGGTCCCGCGCCAGCTGTAGATCACCTGATTGGGATCTCCTACAGCGAAGAGCCTGGCTTCGCCATACCGGGTACTGTATTCTCTCAGGGCACCCAGGAAATCCATCTGCAGGGCATCGCTGTCCTGCACCTCGTCCACGATGATCCACTGGGGATAAAAGCTCTCTTCTGCCTTCTCAGGCGCGGAGCCTTCCGCATTCCTGCCATTCGTCTCCCGCAGCAGTTCTGTACTGACCCGCAGCAGATCGGAGAAGGACATTTTATTCTGCCGTTTCTTCTCTTCATCAAAAAGCGGATAGAGCCGGAACAAATCATCCTTATACCTGCTTTCTGTTTTTCCCGAAAGCCATCCCTGATACTCCTGCTCCAGACGCTTTTTCAGCCGGTTTTTATACTTCACCCTCATTCCCTGGTCCCCGATGATATCCAGCGCCAGATCTGTCTCTTCATCGGGATCCATGACGGTAAACTCCTGATTCCATCCGGCCCGCTCTATTGGCAGATGTTTTTTCAGCAGTCTCATGGCAACACTGTGAAACGTGCCGAATCCATCGATCTGTTCCTGCCGTATCTCCGGTTCCCGGGCATATAAACGCTCGAGAATCTCACCGGCCGCCTTATTTGTGAATGTCAGCACGATCATATTTTCCAGCGGTATCTTCTTCTCCTCATGAAGATAAATGATCTTCTCGATCAAGACCGTTGTCTTTCCGCTGCCCACACAGGCATTCACCACGCAGGCAGGGCTGTCGTCCAGAACCGCCTCCAGCTGATACGGATTCAGTCTGCTGCGGCCGGTCTTCTCTTCACTTTTGTATTCTGTCATGATAACATATCCTCATATCTCCGTCTCAGCTTTCCTCTTACCTTGTCCGAATGTTCCCGGTTTTCCACAACCCGGATCTCAATTCTCATATCCCCGGGGCATATCGCATGGTAGCGCACTGTATTTTCCAGCCCCTTCCGGTTGTCCGGTTCCATCAGCCATTCCTTATAAAATGTATTAGTCACCGTCAGGATCAGTCTGTGTCCCTCCACGACTGCCTGATCCACCGTTTTCAGGAACGCTCCTCCGCTCTCCCCATTCTGTATCACACTGTTACAGAACTCTTCCCACCGTTCCGGCAGGGAAAAGAAAGAAAATCCTTTCTGAATAAACGGACGTGGTTCTTCCATTTTCTTTGCGGCAAATTCCGGCGGCTCACTTTCCTCCAGAAGATTCTTAAGCCCCCACAGTACCATTTTCTTATCCAGGTTGTAGTCGCCCACGCATGCAGGGCAGCCGTCCTCGCATGGACATCCTTCCAGCATACGGATGGCATTATCAATGATCTGCGGGATTACCTCCGAGATTTTCTCTGCATACCCCAGACCGCCTTCATATTTGTCGTAAATAAACAGGGATACGGTCTGTTCCTCCTGGCTGTCCGGTATAACCGCATTGTTGGATATCACCGCATCAATATCATCCCGCTCTGTCATGGTGGTCATCATGGCCGCATTCTTCAAGGCATAGCAGAGTCCTTCGAAATGATTGTTCAGCATCCGGTTCCCATTCCTGTCCGGCACAAGAAGACTCCGGTAAGTATCCACTACATTTTCCGGGATCGTGATCCAGGTACTCTCTGTATCATAGTCCTTCTGCAGGGGCAGGGATAATTCCACATATCCCAGATTCTGATGGTTGTGGAACTGTAATTTCTTGTACATAGAAATAATTTCATTTACATTGATATCACCGAATTTCATCTTCGTCCTGCCAGTTTCTTCCTCACGAAAGGTCTGAAGGATCCTGGTATCCTCCGTTCCGGCAGGGACAGTATAGTAATTTCCGTCAAAAGGAACCGCCTCAGCCGTCCGGCTCACCAGATCCAGCTTCAGCACCTCATACAGCACTCCCTCATGCATATAGACCGCTCCCGGGTGCAGCTCATGATACGCCTGCGTCTCATCCATCTCTGTCACTTCCCGACCTGGTCCTTTCCCCCTGCGTCTTCCGTCTGCGAACTCCACCTCGTCCATGACAATCAGCTTGAATCGAGTCTTATCCATATTTCTCAGACTATAGTCTCCGGCAGGGAAGGCGGGCCCGGACCAGGCAAACCGGCCGGACAGACTCTGCACTTCTTCCGCACTCATAAGCACGGGGATCACTTCCCCCAGATCCGGAAACAGGGCGATGTCATCCAGGGATAGGGGGATCTCCGCCGCTGCCGCCCGGATATGGGCCAGCTGGATCAGCAGATTATCCGGATCTACGATAGCATTCTCACTGCTCTTTGAGAACAGCCACTCCGGATCAATGGCGATGTACTGATCGAAAGGCTGATTCTCCAGAATCAGATAATTGACACACTTCTCGCCGCTGCGCCCTGCCCGTCCGGTCTGCTGCCAGAATGACGCCCGGGTGCCCGGATATCCCACGATCACGGTAGAATCCAGACTGCCGATGTCGATTCCCAGCTCCAGTGCATTGGTGGACACAAGTCCGGACAACTCTCCTTCCGTCATCTTCCGCTCGATCTCCCGTCTCTCCAGCGGAGTGTACCCGCCCCGGTAGCCGGCAATCCTGCTGCCATCCGCCCGACTCAGGAATCCGGCGGCGTCCAGCTTGTCCCTCGACTCCTTCAGGATAACTTCCACATTTCGCCTGCTGTGCCCGAAGGCTATGAAATGATGATCCGTCTCCACCAGTTCCGGAATCAAGTCTGCCGCCACAGAGGAAGCTGATCTTCTCCCATAGATCCGGTCATTGGTTCCTTTGATCTCCGGCGGCTGGATGATCCGGTATTCCTTCTCCGGCGCGGGAGATCCGTCCTGATCAATCAGTACAAACTGCTCCCCGCATATTTTCTGCGCCAGCTCCGCCGGATTAGCAATTGTAGCAGAACTGCAGAGGAAATGTGGATTTGACCGATAATATCCGCACACCCGCTTCATCCTGCGGAAAATATTGGCCAGATGAGCGCCGAAGGCGCCTCTGTAGCTGTGCAGCTCATCGATGACCACATATTTCAGATGGGTAAAAATAAAATCAAACCCGTATTTGCTGTGGTTTGGCAGGAACGCCGCGTTCAGCATCTCCGGGTTAGTCAGAATAATATTCGCACTCTTCCGAATCCGGCTTCTCTCCGCCTGCATGGTATCCCCATCGTAAACTCCCGCGGAGATCTTTCCCTCCCCGAAATACTCAAGAAACGGCTGAAGAGCCCGGTACTGATCCGCTGCCAGAGCCTTGGTCGGATACACAAAGACCGCACGGGTCAGAGGATCCTCCAGCACTGCCTGAAGTACCGGAAGAAGGAAGCTCAGAGTCTTCCCGCTGGCTGTGGATGTGGTGATTACCACATTTTCGCCCCGAGCCGCGGCCTCGAACATCTCCGCCTGGTGACTGTACAGCCTCGGAATGCCGTGGGTGGTCAGATAGGACCGGATATCCGGGTGAAGCCCCGCCGGGAAATCGGCAAGGACAGCCTCCCGTGCCGGGGTAGTCCTGGTGTATATCGTCAGATCCTGAATGTTATCTGGTTCCTGATTATTCTGCTGCAAATCAACTCACTCCTTGCTCTTTAATTATCGAAAGCAGGGACGGACATCGTGATCCGGACATAGGAAAACCGGATTGCAGCGCCCGCATCCCTTTCAGTAAATCTTCTCAATATCTCCCGTGATCCCGTACTGCTGCCGAAAAGCCTGCAGATCCTCTTCTCCGCGGATCAGCATAACCTCTTCGAACTTTCCCGTAGAAATATCCTTGAATCCTGCAACCTGCTCTCCGGTACAGATACTGCAGCGAAGCGCAGGACTCTTAAGCACCGGATCATAGTATTTTACTGCTGTTGATTTCGTCTTTTTCGAAAATATAGAAAACATCTGGGACCTCCTTTACAGTGCCTTCTTCCGCTGATCACCCGTCGGGATACTGCTTCGGTGCCACATTTACAGCCTTGATAAGCTGCATCCTGCCTAAGCTTCCAGCTTATGGTATCACCCCGCGATCTTCTTCATCACCTGAAACAGCTCCGCCTCCGTCCTGACTTCATATGCCGGCTCCTCTGCTCCATCCGGTCTCTTCCGTCCTCTCCGGTTCATCCACACCGCATTCCATCCGGCATTCATGGCTCCTTCCACATCCAGATCAAAGGCGTCTCCCACAAACCAGATCTCGCCTTCTTCCATATGCATTCGTTTCCTGGCATAATCGAAGATCTGCCGGTCCGGCTTCACCGCTCCTACATCGCCGGAGACAAAGATATACTCTTCAGGAATCCACCTTTCTGCCCGAAGCCCCCGGATCTTCTCCCACTGATGACCGGACAGTCCGTTCGTGATAATCCCCAGCAATGCCCTGTCCGCACACCAGGCAAGGATCTCCTTCATCAGAGGCGTCATCCGGATATGCTTCTGGCATTCCTCATAGACCTGCTGGAATGTAAGAGCCTCCTGTTCTGAGATTTCCACGCCGAATTCTTCCAGAGCCTTTTTCAGACGGCAGATATAAAGATCTTCCATAGTGATCTCTCCCGCCAGAGCTCTGGAGAATACTGCATTGCTGTACTTTCTCGTAACCGGAAAGAGTTCTTCCGCACTGACAGGGAGCGCATCTCCGAAATATTTCCCATATGCCTGAACAAAAGGCATTGTCTGATCATATAAAGTATCGTCTACATCAAATAAAACCGCTATTTTCCTGTGCCGCCCCATATACCTGCACCTCCATAGTTTTATCAGTTCTGCTTCTGATAAAGAGCATCGTTCATAGAAAGCAAATACAGACAGTATTGATTCATACTGATTCCTTCACGTTTTGAATGTTCTGCCAGAGAACGATGCAGACTTTTTGGGATTCTTAACTTAAATTGCCCCGAATAATCTTTCAGGCTGTCCGGTTCCGGAACTTCCCCACCATCTTCGAGCACAGCCTCTAACCAGGTTTTCTTCGCATCTTCTGCATTTTTTAACGCACTTTCAATCGTTTCTCCACACGTAATACAGCCCGGCAGTTCCGGAAAAGATACCGTATACCCACCTTCAGCCTGATCTTCTACAATTTCCATTCGATACGGCAGCTTTAAATAATCAGTCAACGTTCTCATTATTCTCCGCCTCACTTTCAACAATTTGTTTTACTAATTTAACATATACTTTTTTAATGGGTTCATGCTTTGGTATTGTAATCGGTCTACAACCCTTTTTCCTGAAAGTAAAATGACTGCTTCCTCCTTTTGGTGCAGACAGTTGGTATCCATAACTTTCCATCACCTTTTGAAGCTCGCTAAATCGCAGATCACCCGACAGTAAATGAATCCTGGCCAACAGTTTTTCCCACTTTGACACTCGTAATTCCTCCTTTTATTATATTTGGTGTCTTATATGGTGTCAATTCCTTTTTATCTCATATAAGAACGATCGATACACTACTAATGAATCTAACATACAAGAAAACCGTTGTCATTGAACTAAAAATTCAACAACAACGGTTCCTCATTCCTATATTGCGATTCCTGCCCTTCTCTCTACATCTGCTTTCTCACCACTGCATACTCATCCCCGTTCCGGTAATACGGGCACTGATAATATCGATCCGACATAATCCGCACATAGTCGTCCTCGTCCATATTCATATCGCACATATAAGCCTCATACTCATCATCATATACATAAAATGCACAGGTATCACAGCTTGATCTTTCTTTTCCTTTCATCCTCCGCCTCCTGTTCTGTTTTATCGTCATACCAGTACAGAGACTTATCTTTTACTGTACTGTTCCTTCTCCCGCGCTCCATCACAGCATCTTTCCCGCCTCTGCGGCAAATATAAGCCCGGGCATCTGAGCCCTGCTTTCGCTGTTTTCTGTTTTTTCTCTTTTTCCTTCCTTTTCGCCGCCTTCCTGCTCCTTTCTGAACATCTCCCGGAGCAGTACGCCCTGGTCTGCCCATGTGAAAAGACCGGAGTGGCAGCACTGATTTCTCCTGTTCTTACAGTTTTTCAGCCGATTCTCAAAACAGAGCCACCATACCGCGGCCTTTTCCCTGGCCCCGTATTTTCTGATCCGGGAACAGTCTTTTAAGATTTTCCCGGAAACACTCCTGCATACGAAGTTCCAGCGCCTTGCAGAACAGGATGGAACAGCAGGAAGCATCCAGATTTTCGTTGACTTCATATACCGGCATCAGAAGATAATACAGCCGGATTCCTATCTGCAGATTATCCCTGATCTGTCCGGACAGCTTCTGCAGATCTGCGTAAGAAGAAAACCCGAATTCCCGCAGCTGTTCTTCGCTGAGTTCTGTATCCACAAACTCTGGTCCCAGCGCCTGGAGCAGCCCTTCCGTGCTTACACTGTACTCCCGTCCTCCATCTTCATTTTCCACCTCATCCATGTGAAATGCTGTCACCGGAGGCAGTGCCCGGGACGCATCAGCCAGCGCTGCCTGCTTTTCTTCCTGCGGGATTTTCTGCTCCAGAGTCCTTTTGATCTGGCTGATTGCAAACGTATCAATGATTATTTTTGCACGGCTTACCACCTCGGAATGTCTCCATGCTCTTTCATCGCCGATAACGTAAAGGCGGTATTTTGCCCGTGTAGCGGCCACATTGACGATATTCGCATTTACCCACTTTATAGCTCCGGCCGCTCCCTTACTGCTGTCACAGCCGAGGAGAAAGATCACTTCATCCGCCTCTTTCCCCTGAAATGTATGGACCGTTCCGATATGGGTGTTCATCCATGCCGCATCGCAACGGGAAAGGCTGCTCTCCGGATGGGCGGCTTTATAGTCCCTTATGTACTTTTTCATTCCCCGCACTACGGTAGTAAAGGGACTGATGACAAAAAGACGGGGAGATGCTGCCTTAGAAAATGCTTTCTCCAGGATCTCACACGCCCGCTCTCCCTGCGTCTCAACAAAATGATCCTTATTGTCTCTCTCTTTTCCATCCACATTGATCCACTGGGAACGTTCATATACAAAGTTTTTCTCTTTTTTTCTGCCGGGCTTTCTGGTCTGCTGCTTCATGATCCCGTTATATGAGATTTCATTGGAAATGTCATACATAGGTGAGATGCATCTCCTGTGTACCAGCAGCGGGCAGCCAACCCATTCCGGGTAATCTGTGCCATTATCCAGATATGTGCCGAACGCATTCAGTCCGTCCGCAAAGCTCTGGACCGATATATTCTTCGATTTATACGGCTTCAACTCTTCATCATCAAAAGCCTTCTTCAACAACGCCAGGTCATCCGTTACCACCGGCTCCACCTGCTTTGGATCTCCTACGATCATAGCTTTCCTGCAGCGGTACAGGGCGCCCACAGCCATCTGGGGCTGTGCCTGTCCCGCCTCGTCAACGACCAGCGTCCCCAGCGCTCCCTTTTTCTTAATATCCTTCATAAAGCTTCCAATAGACGCAAAGGTAGATGACAGCACAGGAACCAGAAGGAAAAGGGTCTGATAGAGCGCTGGTGCAAATGCTTCCCGGTCTTCTTTATGAAATGCGATCCGCTCGTTGTTTTCATCCGGTTTCAGTCCCCAGTACTGCGCCAGCGTGATAAAATTATCTCTGCAGTGCTTCGATGAAAGGACGAACTCCTTATTCAGCCGCATCGCACAGAAAAACAGCTTTTCCCGCTCTACATTATATCTGTCTGTAAACCATGGATCTGCCACCTGAGCTTTGGCAGAGACTTTATCATCTCCGGAGAGAAGCGCATCGACAAAGCCTTCATCTAACACAACTCCGGCGTCTGCACTTCCCTCCTGTTTCAGACCGGATACTGCTGACATATACCGGAGTTCTACAGCCTGCAGAGTGCGGCGCGATTCCTCCGCCTGTTCCTCCATGCGGCTCAGCTGCTTCCGGAACCCCAGAAGTTCTTCTTTTGACTCTTTTCTCTCATTTTCTATGTGGCGTTTCCGCTCTTCAATCCGGTCGGACTTCGCCCCTGACGCTGTCAGCTGCATCTGGATCGTCTCTATCTCATGGGCGATCCATTCACACGCTCTTCTGGCCTTCTCCGCCTGACTGCGGTATTCCTCCGCCAGCCGGTCTTTCGATTCACGGTTTGCCTTGAAGAACAGCCGGTCCAGAAGTCCCACCGAATCCCGGACTTCAGTTTCTTTTTCCATCCAGGTTCTTTTTTCTATTTCCTTTTCTTCCAGCTCGTGCTCCTTGTTCCTCAGTTTCCCGGAGATGGTCTTCTCCTCCTCCCGAACAGCGCAAAGCTCTCTTTCCAGCCCCTGCAGAGCTTCCTCGCTCTCTTTCCTGCGGGATTCGAACCGGCCGGAAGCTTCGTCCCATTTCTTTTTCTTTCGCTCTATCTCTTCCTGCAGTATGTCATATTTCCGGATCCCGTCGTTTCTTTCGCGGGCCAGACTGCAGACACGCTGCATTTCCTCCTGCATTCCCCGTACTTTTTCCAGCTGTTTTCCGAAGTCCTCCCTTGCTGCCCTGTATTTTTCCAGACGGGCCTCAATATAACTGTTCCTCAGATAAAAATCTCTGTGAAGCGGCCAGAGCACCTTATAATAGAAATCCGAAATATTAGACTTCTTCCCAAGTGCCGCCGCAGCCAGTCCCCAGGCGTCATCATCGCCCAGAAGCTGTCTTGCATATTCTGTAAAATATATATCTTTCCGGGGACTTTTATCCAGAATCTCCTCCTGTCCGGACTGTTCCGGATCAAAAAGCCCGCTCCTTTTGGCCAGCATTTCTCTATATTCTTCAGAATCCTCCGGCACAGGCTTGAGTGAATCCTGTATCCCGCTCCCCAGCGGAAGTTCCTTTGTCACATTCTCAACCGCGGCATTATTGCAGGATGCCACCAGGATCCCGTAGTCATTGATCCTGTCGTTTTTCAGACTGTACCAGGCCCTTACATATTTATAGTAGGAACCGCCTTCGCCTTCCCCATGATGGAAAACATGTCTGTCAAAGGCATCATCCGGATTCTCATATTCCGCCAGCAGGATCGCCCGCTCGATAATATTGCTGACTACGATTTCCTTGAGAAGAGTCGTCTTACCCGTTCCCGGAGGTCCGTTTACCGAAAAGATCCTGCCGTTTACTTCAAAGAGCTTCGATCTTCCCAGACCTGTACTCAGATTCACCGCGATCTGCTGCATAAACGCAGGCATATACCTGGATGGCCATTTCCCGAGGGGTGCATTCTTTACTTCAAGGATTTCTGATATCTGTGCCAGAAATTCTCTTCTATCCTTCTGTTTTGGATTCACCAGATCAAACCGCTCCGGCTGATTCTCATCCTCACCGCCCAGAACATTAATATAACGCAGAAGTTCCTCCTGCCCCTCTTCCGCAGACAGAGCCCCACTCTTCACCTGATCTGCCACATGCCTGATATCCGACAGAAAATAGGCATGGCTCAAGCCCAGATAATTGTCGTCCTCTCTGTTCTTTCTCGTCTGCTCATCGGCAAAAAGCTGAAAGTACAATCCATAGATTTCTTCGTATGCTCCACTTTCCCCTTCAACGCCTGCAGCCTTTGTCTTTATATTATTCCGCACATATTCCCGTTCAATAGCCTGGAACAGCCGGCATAACGTATCCTCCGTAACCGCATCCGGGGAAAACTTCTGGATCCGTCCGTCATCCTGCCGCTCTTCCTCATCCTCATATCCGGAAATATACTCTCCCTGATTTCCCGGCAGATCTTCTTTTCCGAAAAAACGCCGCTCCAGTTCTTCCACAGTCTGACTGTACTGCTTTTCATCTATGCGTTCGGACAGCTTTCCTCTGCTGTTTCGAATCTGTTCCATTGCCCAGATCACAGTAGACAAGGAAAGGGAATGTTCTACATATGTGCCATCCGGCGCAAGCTGCAGGCTGGCCCACGCAATCTCGTCAAAGGAACGCTCATGCCTCTCCCCTTCCTCTTTGGTAGGCAGTGCCTCTGCAATACACTCGATGCAGGATTCCCTCTTTATTTTCCCGATATAAACGGTAATATTTCCCCACTTCTTCATGCCGCATCCTGCCGCCTCAGATGCCACAGCGCTATATATATTTCCAGGTTTCTGAAGCTCCAGATAATCCCACAATGTTTTATCCTTCAGCCGTCCGTTTCTATAGTCTGCTTTCGCCTTTTTCATCTTGCTTCGAATGTCCCACATGGCGTCGTATTTATCCTGGGCAAGAAATTCCATCGTATACCAGTAGTCCAATATCTTCTGTGCCTTTTTCACGTCAGCGCTGTCCTTTTTCATTGTCCGGTCGTTCCTCTCCTCTTCTGTGCAGTTCATCTGGTTCCCTTTGATTCCTCCCCGGTCTCATAACATGATTTTACTTTACCGGAAACACGGATGCAATCATAACTGTCTGAAATTTCCCGTCAGCTCTTGCAAAAATCTTCAAACAGCCGTATCATAACAGGTAGTCAGATACAATTGGATAACGACTACGGGGAGCTGGCCGAAGCCGGCTGAGAGGAGACTTCTTCGTCTCGACCCGCAACCTGATTTGGATAATGCCAACGTAGGGATGAGTGAAGAGAATTTCAGAGATGCCCTGCGCATCTCTTTTTTTTGCAATAGCGAAAAGCCAAAGTCCGGGCTTGTACGAACCCTTGGCGACCGCTTGCAATCCCGTAATGTGCCTTTTGGCACTTCCGACGATTGTATCTGAACCGCAGTGCGGCAGACCGGGGACACCACTCTCTGCCGCAATAAAAAAATCTGGCTGAAAAGCATTTAAAGAAAAACCGGGAGGTACACAGCCATGATGATCACCATACCAGGTGAAGGCGTCGGCAAAAGGATAAAAGGGAAATATGCTCTGTTCCCCTTCATTGCCTCACTGCCGATGGAGAAAAACAGGAAGAGAAACAGGCAGTATTAACACTGCCGCAGGAGAAATGGAGGTAGAACAGATGGAAAATTACACAACACAGATGGATGCCGCCCGCAAAGGCATCGTAACCCCGCAGATCAGAACAGTCGCGGAAAAAGAGCATATGCCCGTGGAGAAGCTGATGCAGCTGGTGGCAGAAGGAAAGGTGGCGATCTGCGCTAACAAGCGTCACACCTGCCTGGACCCGGAGGGCGTGGGAAGCATGCTCCGCACAAAGATTAATGTAAACCTGGGGGTATCCAGAGACTGCAAGGATTACAATATTGAGATGCAGAAAGTTATGAGCGCGGTTGATCTGGGAGCAGAGGCGATCATGGATCTCTCCAGCCACGGCAACACCCAGCCTTTCCGCCAGAAACTGACCAGCGAATGTCCGGTCATGATCGGAACAGTACCGGTCTATGACAGCGTCATCCACTATCAGAGAGATCTTGCAACACTGACTGCAAAAGATTTTATAGACGTGGTGCGTCTCCACGCAGAGGACGGAGTAGACTTCGTAACCCTGCACTGCGGCATCACCCGCAAGACCATCGAACAGATCCGGAAACACAAAAGAAAAATGAATATCGTAAGCCGCGGCGGAAGCCTTGTATTTGCATGGATGAGCATGACCGGGGAAGAGAATCCTTTCTACGAATATTTCGATGAGATCCTGGATATCTGTGAAGAATACGACGTGACCATCTCCCTCGGCGACGCCTGCCGTCCCGGCTGTCTGGCTGACGCTACAGACGTATGCCAGATCGAGGAGCTGGTACGCCTCGGCGAGCTGACAAAACGTGCCTGGGATCATAATGTACAGGTCATGGTAGAAGGTCCGGGACATGTGCCGCTGGATCAGGTTGCGGCAAATATGGAAGTACAGAAGAGTATCTGCATGGGCGCACCCTTCTATGTACTTGGACCACTCGTTACAGATATTGCACCGGGCTATGACCATATCACCGCTGCCATCGGCGGCGCTGTTGCAGCCATGAGCGGAGCCGCATTCCTCTGCTATGTCACACCGGCTGAACATCTGGCCCTGCCCAATGTAGATGACGTCAGACAGGGAATCATCGCCTCCAAGATCGCGGCCCACGCAGCAGATATCGCCAAGGGTATCCCCGGAGCAAGGGATATCGATGACCGCATGGCTGATGCAAGACGGAATCTGGACTGGGATGCTCAGTTCGAATGCGCTCTGGATCCGGAGACAGCCAAGGCGATCCGGGACAGCAGAAAGCCGGAAGACGACCACAGCGACACCTGCAGCATGTGCGGCAAGTTCTGCGCAGTAAGGAGCATGAATAAGGCACTGGCAGGGGAGTATATTGATATACTTTAAATAAGGCTTTGGCTGTTTTGTTCAGTTGTTTCCGGGAGGCCGCTGTCAAGGCGGTGTGTTATCCCGGCGGCCGCGCTTTCGCTCGGAGCATAGCGCAGCGGACACGTAAGGCCGCAAAGGACGCGGCCTAAGTGCCGGCGCTCTGCTACGGGCCTTCGTGACAACACACCGCCTTGCCAGCTGGATACCGGGAACAACTGAACAGTTCCGTAAATTGGCGCGGCTTGGAGATCTTCACTTTCGTAAGACTCCCGGGCCGCGCCAGTTTATATTCTGGTCTGTTTGGACAATAACGTTTCCGTTCTGAACAGCGCAGGAAGCGGGGCAGACGGCGGGATGATCCTTTCTGGATGAGGAGATGTGTGGGGCATGTGACTTTGGAGGAATCTGCTGGAAGATCTTAAGGAAGGGGAAACTGTTGTTAAACGGCACGAGGGGATTGTCTGAACAAATGTAAGTTGCCCCTCGTGCCGTTTTGCTTTTAAACAGTTTTTCCTTCCTTTAGATCCTTCCCAGATTCCGGAACGGAACATGCCCCACACATCTCCTCATCCGGAATACGATCAGCCAATGTTTCCGCCCCGCTTCCGGATGCTTTCTGAGTAAACGCTATTGATCTAAACAGCCATATTACCGCATTATAAGCTCCGGACAGTTCTCCAGAAACTGCTGAAGCGAATCTGCCCGGGCGGCCGTTTTCAGCCATCTTTTCAATGTCTCCAGGTTTGTCTCCTTCATGATCCTCTGCAGGACCTTTTCGGGAACAGGCCCCAACTCTGACAGCAGATCGACCACATCTTCGGCTTTTCCTTGTGCACGTCCTTCTGCCTTGCTCTCTCTCCGGGTGGCCTGAACATCATATCCTTCGAAATTGTCCAATAACATTGTAAATTCCCTCCGTTCTATCCGGTCAGTGAACTCTGTCACCTCATCTGTCGGAACATTCAGTTTGTACAACAGTACTGCGATGATCGATGATATGAGCTTCAGAACTGACTCGGGAGAATTTTTGCTGATATGTTCCAGATACTCTTCAGGAATGTCTTTAAGCTTCCTGAAATCGGACGCATTTCTCAGTTTATCCACAAGCATGATCAGGGAAAGTTCATCTCCCTTTTCAATCAGTTCCTGGTCCGTGTACTTCTGCAGGGGTACTACCAGATACTGAAAACTTGGGATGTACTCACCCAATACATCGCTGAGAAAAACCCGGTCTTTGAAATCCCGTGCTGCCGTCCAGCTATCTGTCCCATCGTAAAATACGATGGGAAGGATGGGAGGATAGCGGAATCCTTTTGTCTTTGTAATCCCCGGGTGCAGCTTCTCCTGATCTTCCGCATAGTCGTTCAGGATCATTACTATATACCGAAGAATCCGGAATGCCATATCATAATGCACTGACGACTGATGTTCAATCAGTGCAATCAGATACAGGCTGATCTCCCGCCCATCCTTTGTAATCCGGATCTTCTTTACAGAATCCGAGTCCCGGCCTTCCTGCCAGAGCCAGATAAACCGCTCCGAAATGTCCTCGATATCCTCCGGCTGTACATCTTTCAGCATGTCGATGTCCACATACCCACGCAGGAACTGCGCACAGAGTACCGGGTCATCGAAGATCTTCTTCGAACTGCTGTCTCTCGTCTTTGTGTTCCGTATTTTGTTGTTCTTCTTGCCGTCTGCCATAGGCTTCTCCTTTCGTAGCTGGGAGTATACAGGCAGAAGACAAGATCAGAAAAATCTTTTCATAGTTCTATTCTAACAATCTGATACTAGAAAAACAAGGATATTGAACGTTTCTGCCGGTATAACTCTGTTTGGTTGATCTGTTTCTCCATCAAACTGAACATGAATTTCGCAGCCGAACGGCCATGAATTTCTGAAAGGGAGACAAGATGTCTGTTTCCCATTGAGCGTATGAATCTCCTGGACGGATCCGCTCTGATCTGTTGATGTAGATGCATTATACTCCTGATCCTGACAGAAAACAAGTTCATCTTTTATCATGGTGATAGGTACCCGACCGATATTTCCTATTATTTATTCTGCGGATCGTCTCTTCGTCTTCCTCGAGTTCATCCGCAATCTCTGCAACCGACCTGCCTTTGCTAAGCTTTTTTATCACCTGCTGGCTAAGGTGCTTCTCTATTCCTTTTTCGATTCCCAACTCTTCCACATAATCGCTCAGATTGCACATCTGGTTCAACTCCTCTCCCATATCATTTTCCATCGGTATGTCAAATTCATGTTCCAGCTGATGTATCTTTGATTCGGCTTTTATCTTTGGTGACAGTAAGAACCCCAGCATCTTTGTCAGCCGATTGCCTTTTCCTGATTCCGGATTCAGACAGATCATAACTACTGTCATTTTATCGTAGGTCTCTTTTTCATCCGGTATTCCCGGAATACTATCACTTTTGCGGATACTGTAAAATGAAATTGCATTCCCATTCAAGACTCGCTTGCGAGTCTTGGCGCGGGATTCGGGTCAGCTTTAGCTGACATAATACATCTCCGAATCCCTGCGCAGCCTCGCGGAGCGTATATCAGATGGGGGATTGACACCCGCCACTGATAC
>DXCZ01000043.1 GCA_019115765.1 Candidatus Mediterraneibacter stercoripullorum
TGTCATAGCCTCTGTCTGGTCATGTGTTACGTAGATGATCGTAGCACCCAGGTTCTCATGAAGCTTGGAAATCTCGATACGCATCTGAACTCTCAGCTTTGCATCCAGGTTGGAAAGAGGCTCGTCCATAAGGAATACCTTCGGGTTACGGACAATAGCACGTCCCATAGCAACACGCTGTCTCTGTCCACCGGAAAGAGCCTTCGGTTTACGGTCAAGCAGTTTCTCAAGGTCAAGGATCCTTGCAGCTTCTTTAACTTTTTTGTCGATCTCAGCCTTCGGTACTTTACGAAGCTTCAGACCAAATGCCATGTTGTCATATACTGTCATATGCGGGTACAGAGCGTAGTTCTGGAATACCATTGCGATATCACGATCCTTCGGCTCTACATCGTTCATAACTTTGCCGTCGATCTTAAGAGTACCGCCGGAGATATCCTCCAGACCAGCGATCATACGAAGTGTTGTTGATTTACCACATCCTGACGGTCCAACG
This sequence comes from Candidatus Mediterraneibacter stercoripullorum, assembly GCA_019115765.1. Taxonomy (GTDB): domain Bacteria; phylum Bacillota; class Clostridia; order Lachnospirales; family Lachnospiraceae; genus Mediterraneibacter; species Mediterraneibacter stercoripullorum. Next base: position 497 of record DXCZ01000043.1, read on the forward strand.
AAGATGATGAACTCTTTGTCTTTGATCTCAAGGTTGAAATCTTTTACTGCGTGGAACCCATTCGGATAAATTTTCTGAATGCCTTCAAGAGATAAACTTGCCATTTTATGTAGCCTCCTTAGAAATATGTGTTTCGTTTGTTTCTGTTGACAGTATACCCCTCGCGGACCGGAGAGACAATGTAACGAGTAACCAAAAAAGGCAAAAAAAAATGTACATTTCAACCATAGGGAGATGGGCATAGTGTACATTTTGCCTGGCAAAGGCTATAATGATACAGACGCAAAAGGATAGACGGAACAGAAAGGCGGGACAGTATTAATGAAGAAAAAGATTCTTGATTACTTTACGATAGATGGAGCAGTGGGCGGAAATCAGGAATGGTTTAAGAATGTGGTCATGTATATCGGAGGCTGCGCCGCGGCTACGGCCTGTGACTGTTGTATCTGTCTGGCGCTTCACCGTGGGATGGAGGAGCTATATCCATATGACGTCTATGCTCTGACCAGAGAGGATTATGTGAATTTCTCCATGAAGATGAAGCCTTATCTCAGGCCCAGAGTCAATGGTGTGAATAAACTGTATATGTTTACAGATGGGTTCGGGGCATATCTTGCACATGTGGGCAGAACAGATATCTTAATGGAGGAGTTCCCGGGAGAAAGAACATATGAAGATGCGGCAGAATTTATCCGGAGACAGATCGATGCCGGAGTTCCTGTGCCATATCTGATGCTCAGGCATAAGAAGACGTATTATAAAGACTTTGTCTGGCACTGGTTCCTCTGCTATGGATATGAAGAGCAGGAAGACGGCCTGTGGATCACTGTGGCAACCTACGGGGAATCCAGTACCTTTTCCCTTCGTGACTTGTGGGATACCGGATACGAAGAAAAAGGAGGCCTCATCGGGATCCACATCGGCTTATGATCCGAGCGCAAGCGTGGCCGCCGGTGCAGCACAGCTCCGTTATGGCGGACATCTGAGAACGAATGAATGGCAGCGATCTGATCAGGCAGTCTGCGACGGATTGACGGGCGGAACGGAATCAGCTAAAATAACATTTGAAAAATCAGCAGAAAGTAGAGGAAAATGATTATGGCTAATCCAGTTGTTACATTTGAGATGGAAAACGGGGATATCATGAAGGCAGAACTCTATCCGGAGATCGCGCCGAATACAGTGAAGAATTTCATTTCCCTGGTGAACAAAGGGTTCTATGACGGACTGATCTTCCACCGGGTGATCAGCGGATTTATGATCCAGGGCGGATGTCCGGACGGGACCGGGATGGGAGGTCCTGGCTATTCGATCAAAGGTGAGTTCACCCAGAATGGTTTTGCAAATGATCTGGCTCATGATCCGGGAGTGCTATCCATGGCGCGCGCCATGCATCCGGATTCTGCAGGAAGCCAGTTCTTTATCATGCACAAGAAAGCACCCCACCTTGACGGCTCTTACGCGGCATTTGGAAAGATCATCGAGGGAATGGATGTAGTTAATAAAATCGCCGAGACGGCAACAGATTACAGCGACAGACCTCTTGAAAAACAGGTTATGAAGAAAGTGACTGTAGAAACCTTCGGCGAAGATTACGGCGAACCGGAGAGGGTGTAGTCAGAATATTCTGAAAACGGCAGGAAAAAGTGACAGGTACTTTTTCCTGCCGTTTTATTAATTTTTAAGAAAATTCACACAATTATTAGCACTCGCTTTAAAAGAGTGCTAATTTTCTATTGACTTTTAAATTTTCCTGTACTAGAATATCTTCTGGACGTAAGATGCGGCCTTCAACAGCGTGAAGATGAAAAGGCTGATAAGATATTCATAACGAGGAAAAGGAGTGTTCAATTATGGCAGTAAAAAAGGGCAACTTATCCATTGACAGTGAGAATATATTTCCTATTATAAAGAAATGGGTGTATTCAGATCATGATATTTTTGTTCGAGAGATGGTATCCAACGGATGTGATGCCATCACAAAGCTGAAGAAGCTGGATATGATGGGAGAATATGAGCTCCCGGAAGGGTATAAGCCGAAGATCCAGGTAATCGTGAATCCGGAAGAGAAGACTATGAAGTTTATTGATAATGGTCTTGGTATGACAGCTGATGAAGTGGAGGAGTACATCACCCAGATCGCCTTTTCCGGTGCGACTCAGTTCCTTGAGAAGTATAAGGACAAGACTACAGAGGATGATATGATCGGCCATTTTGGTCTGGGATTCTATTCTGCATTTATGGTAGCAGATGAGGTGCAGATCGATACGCTTTCATATAAAGAAGGAGCAACTCCGGTACACTGGACGAGCCAGGGCGGCACGGAGTATGAGATGCAGGATGGAAACAAGACTACAGTGGGCTCTGAGATCACTCTGTTCCTGAATGAGGACAGCCTGGAGTTCGCAAATGAGTACCGGGCAAGAGAGGTGCTGGAGAAGTACTGTTCTTTCATGCCGGTTGAGATCTATCTGTCCCGTGCCAATGCCGAGCCGGAGTATGAGACTATCGACGAAGCGGACGTGCTGGATACAGATGAAGTAGTTGAGCACATCACCGAAGAACCGAAGGAAGGGGAAGAGGGCGAGCCGAAGAAAAAGGCCAAGATCGTAAAGCGCCCTGTTCCGGTCAACGATACCCATCCGCTGTGGGCAAAGAACCCGAGCGAATGTACGAAAGATGAATATATTGCCTTCTACCGGAAGGTGTTTATGGATTACAAGGAGCCCCTGTTCTGGATCCATCTGAATATGGATTATCCGTTTAACCTGAAGGGTATCCTGTACTTCCCGAAGATCAATACAGAGTATGATTCCATTGAGGGAACCATCAAGCTGTACAACAATCAGGTGTTTATCGCGGATAATATCAAGGAAGTGATCCCCGAGTTCCTTATGGTGCTCAAGGGTGTCATCGACTGTCCGGATCTGCCGCTGAATGTTTCCAGAAGCGCACTGCAGAATGATGGATTTGTAAATAAAGTAGCAGACTACATTTCCAAGAAAGTAGCAGACAAGTTGAACGGTATGTTCAAGACAGACCGTGAGAACTATGAAAAATACTGGGATGACATCAGTCCCTTTATCAAGTTCGGCTGCCTGAAGGATGAGAAGTTTGGCGATAAAGTGAAAGATTCCATGCTCTATAAGAATCTGGATCACAAGTATCTGACACTGGAGGACATCATCGAAGAGAACAAGGCGGGCAAAGACGGAGAAACCGCAGGGGAGAACGCTGACAGTTCTGCAGAGACTGAGAAAGCAGAAGAGACGGATACAGCGGATGCGACAGACAATGCGGGTGAGAATAAGGAAGAAGAAAAGAACCGGATTTATTATGTGACAGACGAGATCCAGCAGAGCCAGTATATCAATATGTTCAAGGCTCAGGGACAGGATGCTATTATCCTGACACACAATATTGATTCTGCGTTCATCACATATCTGGAGCAGAAGCATCAGGATGTACAATTCCTTCGGATTGATGCAGATGTCCATGATTCTCTGAAAGACGAAGTTGCTGAGGAGGAGAAGGAAGCGTTCCAGAAGACTGCGGATTCTCTCGTTGAGATCTTCCGTAAGGAGCTGAATAATGACAAGCTGGAAGTCAAGGTTGAGAAACTCAAAGATGACAAGGTGGCTTCCATGGCAGTCCTTTCCGAGCAGGACAGACGTATGGCTGAGATGATGAGGATGTACGGGATGAGCGGCATGGATCCGTCCATGTTCGGCAGCCGGGCAACACTTGTCCTCAATGCAAATCATCCACTGGTCAAATATCTGGCGGAGCATAAGGATGGAGAAAATACATCTATCATCTGCAAACAGCTCTACGATCTGGCGATGCTGGCCAACAAGCCGCTGAACCCGGAAGAGATGACTGCATTTGTACAGAGAAGCAATGAGATCATGATGCTTCTGACAAAGTAATAATCAAAGCAATAGTTGACAGCTATAACGGCAGCTGCATCAGGAATGATATCCTGTGCATCTGCCGTTTTCTCTCTCTTCACAATATTGACATATTTCTTTGTTAAGATATAGGATAGTTTCAGGATACGTGGCGCCGGGGCAGGATGCCGCAGCGGAGGCGGCTGGCGCCGAAGAGAGGAGAAGAGTGAGATGGAAAATATAAAGATTCTTGTAGTGGATGACGAGAGCAGGATGCGTAAGCTTGTGAAGGATTTCCTGACAAGGGAAGGATATACCGTTCTGGAAGCGGGAGACGGGATGGAGGCCATGGATGTCTTTTATGCGGATAAAGATATTTCACTTATTATTCTGGATGTTATGATGCCGAAAATGGACGGATGGCAGGTGTGCCGGGAAATCCGTGAATCTTCCAAGGTCCCGATCATCATGCTGACCGCCCGGTCGGAAGAACGGGATGAACTGCAGGGATTTGAACTGGGGGTAGATGAGTATATCTCGAAACCATTCAGCCCGAAGATCCTGGTGGCCAGGGTGAATGCGATCCTCAGAAGGACACTGGGGAATACGGATGGGGACGTGCTGGAGGCCGGAGGTATCGTTATCGATAAAGCGGCACATATTGTGAAGCTGGATGGAAAACAGATCGATCTGAGTTATAAGGAATTTGAACTGTTGACATATTTCGTTGAAAATCAGGGAATCGCTCTGTCGAGAGAGAAGATTTTGAACAATGTATGGAACTATGATTACTTTGGAGATGCAAGGACTATTGATACTCATGTAAAGAAACTGAGGAGCAAGCTGGGGGATAAAGGTGAATATATCAGGACCATCTGGGGGATGGGCTACAAATTCGAGGTGGATTAAATGCGATATTCGATCAGAAGGCAGATGACGATAGTATTTATCGGTCTGCTGGCTTTTATCCTGGGAGCCATATTTATTGTTAATGCAGTGTTCCTGGAACGTTATTATATTTCAAATAAGACAGATGACCTGGTAGAGACTTATCAGTTTCTGAATGATACGATCGGTGGACAGGAGCTGGACGAGGACACCAGTGAGTACAGCACTGTTCTGAGGGAAATGGGAGCCATGACTGAACGCATGAATCTGGATATCCTTATCATAGACAGAAACGGCAATCCCTTCCTGGGCACGATAAAAAATGAAGATCCGCGTTTCTTCAGTACGTTCCGGAGCGTTTACTATGGCGATGAAAACAGTACGGTCATAGAATCAAATGAAGATTACGAGATCAGCAGGACTGCAGACACAAAGAGCAGCACCACATATCTCAGAATAAAAGGAGTATTCTCTAATGGGTATGCTTTCATGGTACAGAGTCCACTGGCAAGTATCCGGGAGAGTGCAGCTATAGCGAACCAGTTCCTTATCTATCTTGGCGTATTTGGCATGGTGTTCGGAGGAATACTTGTATGGCTGTTCTCCAGAAGGATCAGCAAGCCTATCATGGAGCTGACAGAATTGTCAGAAGCTATGGCGAATCTGAATTTTGACGTCAAATATACCAGCGGCGGTAAAAATGAGATCGGGATTCTTGGCGAGAATTTCAATAAGATGGCTCTTCAGCTTGAAAAGACAATATCTGAGCTCAAGAGCGCTAATAATCAGCTGAAGAAGGATATTGAGCAGAAGGAAAAAATAGAAGACATGCGCAATGAATTTCTGGGAAATGTATCTCATGAGCTGAAAACTCCGCTGGCGCTTATACAGGGCTATGCAGAAGGGCTGAAGGAGGGGGTCAATGATGACCCGGAGAGCAGGGAATTCTACTGTGATGTGATCATGGATGAGGCGGGGAAGATGAACCGTATGGTGAGAAACCTGCTTACCCTGAATCAGTTGGAGTTTGGTTCTGATGAGGTTCAGTTCGAAAGGTTCGACATTGTAGGCCTGGTACACGGTGTGATCGCAAGCTGCGAGATCCTGATCCAGCAGGCGGAGGCGAAGATTGATTTTATTACAGATGGTCCGGTTTACGTGTGGGCGGATGAGTTCAAGACAGAGCAGGTGGTGCGGAACTATCTTACCAATGCTATCCATCATGTGGAAAATGAAAAACGGATTGAGGTGAGGGTGCTCCGCTGCGGAGATAAGGCAAGGATCACGGTGTTCAACAGCGGGAAACCGATCCCGGAGGAAGATGTGCCGAAACTGTGGGATAAATTCTACAAAGTGGATAAGGCACATACGCGGGAGTACGGCGGAAACGGAATCGGCTTGTCCATCGTGAAGGCAATCATGGAGTCGTTCCATGAGGCATATGGGGTAAAAAACTTTGACAATGGAGTGGCATTCTGGTTTGAACTGGATGCAAAGACAGAGCGGAAAGAGCTGGAAGCTCAGGAAAAGCTTGCACCTGAGCAGAACAACAGCGCTTTAGCACAGTAATCTGAAAAAATATTTTCCTTTACATCTACAGGAAAATGAGGTAAAATATTATCGTCGACATTTCATATCCGGGCATACGGCATGCCAGCTGACAACAGTGGTATTCCGTGTGCCCTGTTTATTAATGCGGAAAATGACGGCTGTAATAAGGCGGAAACGGCCTGATGGATGAGATGGCCGGCCGCAGTGGGATATGTCAAGAGGGTTTAATCAGATTGAGGAGGAAATACTGATGTACGACAAAATTTACGGATTTGTGCAGTCTGTCGACGATTTGGTCTGGGGCTGGGGAATGATCATTCTTCTGCTGGGAACACATCTGTTCCTTACAGTGAGGACAGGGTTTATCCAGCGGAAGACCATCACCAGGGGAATCCCCCTTTCCGTAGCAAAGGAAGAAGGTGCTGACGGAGAGGTGAGCCAGTTTGGCGCGCTGGCAACGGCGCTGGCCTCCACCATTGGAACCGGTAATATCATCGGTGTGGGAACAGCGATCGCTCTGGGAGGACCGGGAGCAGTGCTGTGGTGCTGGCTGACGGGCGTCTTCGGCATCGCAACCAAATACGGCGAGTCACTGATCGCTGTGAAGTTCCGTGTGAAAACTCCTGACGGACGTATGCAGGGCGGCGCCATGTATGCGCTGGAACGCGGCCTGAACATGAAATGGCTGGGAATCCTTTTCGCAGTGTTTGCGGGGTTCGCATCTTTCGGGATCGGATGTGCTACACAGGTAAATGCCATCGCGGAAGTAGTCAATACAAATCTTGGTGTCGAGCCGTGGATTATCGGTGTGATAATTGCTGTCCTGACGGCGTTTGTCATCTTCGGAGGTATCAAGTCAATCTCAAGTGTGTGCGAGAAACTGGTTCCCTTTATGGCGGCGTTCTATGTGATCGGCTGCCTGATCATCCTGGGGATCAACCATGAGTATGTGATCCCGGCGATCACAACGATCTGCAAACTGGCTTTCGCCGATAAAGGTGCTGTTGCGGGCGGTCTGGTCGGAGGAGGACTCCGGTACGCGATCCAGTACGGAGTGGCGAGAGGTCTGTTCTCCAACGAGTCAGGAATGGGTTCCGCACCTATCGCCGCTGCGGCTGCCAAGACAAGGAATCCGGTCAGACAGGCGCTGGTATCTTCTACAGGTACATTCTGGGATACGGTTGTCGTATGTCTGATGACAGGACTGGTACTTGTTTCTACCATGATGAAGAATCCGGCGATCAATGCAGAGTCGATCATAGATGGAGGTAAGCTGACGACAATGGCGTTCAGCCAGATCCCCTATCTGGGACCGGTCATCCTTGTGGTGGGAATCATTACATTCGCTTATTCTACAATTTTGGGATGGGCATATTACGGGGAGAGATGTGTGGAATATTTTTCCGGAAAGAAAGGGCTTATCCCCTATCGCGTGCTCTATATTGCCGTAGCTCTTATAGCTCCGGTGCTTGCGCTTGATCTGGTATGGAAGATCGCGGATATCCTGAACGCTCTGATGGCTATTCCCAACCTGATCGCCGTGCTGCTTCTGTCGCCGGTCATCGTGAAGGAGACCAGGAAATATGTTAATAATCTGGATGCAGTAGACGACACACCGGTTCCGGTGATTGAGACCGGTATAGGCGGGAAGAAAGAGAAATAGACAGTAGATCAGGAGAACAATGCTGCAGCTGTGAGTCTGTGACAGCGCTCTCCGGAAATAGTTGGTTAACAGAGGGTGAACAAGTATGATAGCGATTATCGATTATGATGCCGGAAATATTAAAAGTGTGGAAAAGGCAATGCTCCTGCTGGGGCAGGAAGTGTCGATCACCGGCGACAGAGAAGAAATCCTGAAGGCAGACAAGGTGATCCTGCCGGGAGTGGGAGCATTTGGCGATGCAATGGAAAATCTCCGAAGGACCGGTCTTGACCGGGTGATCCGTGAAACTGTGGAAAAGGGGACGCCGTTCCTGGGAATCTGTCTGGGGCTTCAGCTTCTGTTCGAGAGGAGCGATGAGGCGCCGGGAGTGGATGGTCTGGGAATCCTGAAAGGTGAGATCGTAAGGATCCCGGAGGCGGACGGCCTGAAGATCCCGCATATGGGCTGGAATTCCCTTCATCTGGAGCATGACGGCAGACTGTTCCGTGGGATCAGAGAAGGAGAATATGTATATTTTGTACACTCTTATTATCTGAAGGCAGAAGATGAGAACATTGTGAAGGTTTCAACAGAATATGGAGTGCATATCCATGCCTCTGTGGAACAGGATAATGTCTTCGCATGTCAGTTCCACCCGGAAAAAAGCAGCGATGCCGGAATCCGGATTTTGAAGAATTTCGTAGAGCTGTGAGCGGTATAACCGTGAAAAAGAAACCGGAGGAAGGAAAATATGTTTACAAAAAGGATTATCCCCTGCCTGGATGTGAATAACGGCAGGGTCGTAAAAGGCGTTAACTTCGTAGATCTCAGAGACGCGGGAGATCCGGTGGAAATTGCCAGAGCCTATGACAAGGCCGGAGCGGATGAACTGGTTTTCCTCGATATCACGGCTTCTTCTGATGCAAGGGCGACTGTAGTTGACATGGTGCGGAAGGTTGCCGAGTGTGTGTTCATCCCCTTTACTGTGGGCGGAGGGATCCGCACGGTAGAGGATTTCCGCGCGATACTGAGGGAAGGCGCAGATAAAGTTTCTATCAACTCTTCCGCGATCAATACGCCTGATCTGATCACAAGAGCGGCAGAAAAGTTCGGCAGTCAGTGCGTGGTCGTTGCCATCGACGCAAAGCGGAGGGAAGACGGCAGCGGATGGAATATTTACAAAAACGGCGGCCGGATCGATGTGGGGATCGATGCTGTTGAATGGGCCCGCAGGGTGGAAAAACTGGGGGCCGGAGAAATCCTTCTGACCAGTATGGACTGCGACGGGACAAAAGCCGGATATGATCTGGAACTGACCCGCGCCATTGCCGAAAGCGTATCTATTCCCGTAATCGCCTCCGGCGGAGCCGGAAAACTGGAACATTTCCGGGATGCGCTGACAGAAGGAAAGGCGGACGCGGCACTGGCGGCATCTCTGTTCCATTATAAAGAACTTGAAATCCGGCAGGTGAAAGAATACCTGCGCGAGGAAGGCGTGTCGGTAAGATTATAATTGGCGGAATATTCTGAAAATGTCCCGAAAAAGGGACAGGTACTTTTTTGGCGCGTTTTCTGAATATTCTGAAAAAACAAACGAGAAGGAGAGAAAAATGTCTGGTTTAAACGGCGACTGGTATGAAGCGCTGAAAGGGGAATTTTCAAAGCCGTATTACAGGAAGCTTTTTGAGACGGTGAATCATGAGTATAAGACAAGGCTGATTTTTCCGCCGGCGCAGGATATTTTTAATGCTTTTCATCTGACGCCTCTGAAGGATGTGAAGGTGGTAATACTTGGCCAGGATCCATATCACAATAACGGACAGGCACACGGACTCTGCTTTTCGGTGAAAAAGGGAGTGGCTATCCCGCCCTCTCTTGTGAATATCTATCAGGAACTGCATGATGATCTGGGATGTACGATCCCGGATCATGGATGCCTGACAAAGTGGGCCGAGCAGGGAGTGCTCATGCTGAACACGGTTTTGACAGTCCGGGCGCACCAGGCAAATTCACATCGGGGAATCGGCTGGGAGGAATTTACGGATGCGGCGATCACAGTGCTCAATGCACAGGACAGACCCATTGTATTTATTCTCTGGGGAGCGCCTGCACAGAGGAAGAAAAGGATGCTCAATAATCCGAAGCATCTGATCCTCGAAGCTCCACATCCGAGCCCGCTCTCTGCGTTCCGGGGATTTTTCGGAAGCAGACCGTTCAGTAAGACCAATGAATTTCTGGAGAAGAATGGTATCGAGCCTATAGACTGGCAGATAGACTGAGTATGTGAATGCAGAGGCGCAGACAGCGGTGCCTCTGTTTTCTTCGTATACAGGTGTTTAGCTTATGGACTTGTTCGCTTGAAAAACATGCATTATGCTCCGAGCGAGAGCGTGGCTGCCGGGGCAACACGGCTCCGTTGTGGCGGATATCTGAGAGCGAGTGAACAGTAGCGGCAGATCCACGGATGAATCATTGCCAGGCAAATAAATGCTTGCATTTTGACATGAATGGAGTTATAATTTCAAACATGCAGATGTAGTTCATCGGTAGAACTCCAGCTTCCCAAGCTGGCGAGGCGGGTTCGATTCCCGTCATCTGCTTACGAAAAGTCCCTTGTTGAGGGACTTTTTCTATGGGAAAATTTTCCGGCTTCTCAGAAATCTTAAGAAATTCTTCATAAATTAGCAAGTAAAGTATTCTGAATATTCCCTTAAAATATCGTTAAGAAAACTGAAAAAGGGGGGAGAATGTGAAGAGAGTGATCAGTGTCACAGATCTCTATAAACTCTACCGTGTGGGTGATTCTGTAGTACGGGCTCTGGATGGTGTGAGCTTTGAGATCGGCGAGGGGGAATTTTGTGCTATTGTCGGAACCTCCGGATCTGGAAAGTCTACGCTTCTGAATATGCTTGCGGGACTGGAGAAGCCTACCAAAGGAGAAATCGTGATAAGCGGGCGTCATATTGAAAAGATGAAGGAAGGGGATCTGGTAAAATTCAGGAGAGAGAACGTAGGGTTTATCTTTCAGTCCTTCCATCTTATCGGTACGATGAATGCGTTGGAAAATGTAGCGCTTCCTCTTACATTTCGGGGGATAGCTCCGAAGCAGCGCCTGGCAAAGGCGGAGCGGATGCTGGAAATGGTAGGGCTGTCGAAGCACAGGAAGCATATGCCGAATCAGATGTCAGGAGGACAGCAGCAGAGAGTCGGCGTGGCGAGGGCTCTTGTGTCGGATCCGAAGATTATTTTTGCCGATGAGCCAACGGGAAATCTTGATTCGCACACATCTGAAGATGTGATGAATCTGATGCAGAAGATTGTCCGTGAGCAGAAACGTACACTTGTTATGGTAACTCACGATAATCATCTGGCATCCTATGCGGACCGGATATTCCATATTATTGACGGGAAGATTGTCAGGATTGAAGAAAAAGAAAGGATGAGGGAGGAAAAACATGAATAAACTCTTTAAAAACACAGGAATATTCCTGCTTTGTTCATTGGTGGCGTGTTCTACATGTCTTGTGTCAGGAACCCGGGCAGAGGCCGGACAGCCTTCTGCTCTGAGCACAGTGCAGGATTCAAAAGGAGGAGCGGATAATAAGACAGCTCCGCTGACTCTGGATATTCAGTCGGAAGGCTCAGGTGAAGGCAGCACAGAAGATACAGAAACACTGAACAGGATTGTCCTGAGCGTGGGAGATGGTCAGAAGACTCCGGTATATAAGGCCGGAACCAAGACAGAGCTTAAGATTAATATAACGAATAAAGGGAATGTTGATGCGCAGAATGTGACGATCACTCCTGTAATAGGAAAAACGGAAGAGTGGCCCTTTGACATGGAGAAGCTTAATTATGAGCAAAGTCTTGGAGAGATCAGAGCCGGGGAACAGGCTGCAGCTGTATGGGGAAATGGAGACGATAAGCTTACCGTCCGGAAGGATGTGACGGGAAAGTCATATAAGCTGACTTTTAAAATATCTTACGATGATGGAAAAAATGTATATGAAACGGATAAATATGTTTTTGTGAAAACGGAAGCTGCAAAAGAGAATTCCGGAGACACGGGAAACGGCGGTAATACGAATGGAGGCGGCAATACAAATTCCGGAGGGACTAACGGCGGAACCTCAGGGGGGAACGGAG
>DXCZ01000044.1 GCA_019115765.1 Candidatus Mediterraneibacter stercoripullorum
TGAAACATCTAATGCCAAAATAAAATGCAAGGACTGATATCCAGTAGAAATGAAAGAAGCCCGTTCAGGGCGTTGAAACCGTTCGGTATTATACTTCCCTCTGTCCACAACTGGTACGTAGAAATGAAAGAAGCCCGTTCAGGGCGTTGAAACAACCAAAAAATCAGTAATCCTCGTCAACGTACGAGAAGCGTAGAAATGAAAGAAGCCCGTTCAGGGCGTTGAAACCATTTGTTATGCTTAAAATAGAGCCGACCTGTTCGTGTAGAAATGAAAGAAGCCCGTTCAGGGCGTTGAAACCGTCGAATGTTTGGCTGTTAGTTGGAAAGCAGGAAGAAGTAGAAATGAAAGAAGCCCGTTCAGGGCGTTGTATTGCCAGCCCTCTCCGATACTCAGGGCGGAAAGGAGCATCACGGGAACACGCAATGCAAAATACATATACGAAAGAGGTAAATTATGAATCAAGAACTGATTACTATGACAGAAAAGTGGAAAAGTCTGGAGCGAAAGACTGTAAAGCAGAGGGAAAAGGCTGAGAATTTTTACGAGACAAAGCTTATGAAACTGATTGAAGAAGAGTTTATTGTCAACAACACTGGTAAAGTCTATGAGAAAGTTGAATATCTGATCATGTCCGTGGGGACGTCTTATGAACCGCTTGTGCTGGATATCCAATTATTGCAGCCCAGGCGGATTCTTTTTCTTTATACGGAAAGGACAGAGTGTATCCTGGAGAAGATTGTGAAGTACTGTCAGCTTGATGCTATGAGGTACTCAAAGCGGGAAGTGAATGAGACAGATCCTCTGGATATTTACCGTGAGATCAAAGCAGCTTATCTGAAATGGAGCCGGCCCGATAAGATGTATATAGATTTTACCGGAGGCACGAAGTCTATGTCAGCTGCTGCTGCGATGGCAGGAGCAGTGATCAATGTGCAGTTGATCTATATCGGTACGACGAATTATCTTACAGATTTCAGGAAACCGGAACCGGGTTCGGAGACACTTTATTATATATCCAATCCGGTGGAAATTTTCGGTGATCTGGAGATAGAGAAAGCATTTGCCCTTTTTGACAAGTTCAATTATGCAGGCGCTAGAAAGAAGCTGGAAGAGCTGAAGGAAAGCGTACCTACGCCTGACATCAGACAGCAGCTATCGTTTGTATATGATCTGGCGCTGGCGTATGAGCATTGGGATGCGTTGGAGTTCCCAGCGGCATATGAGACGATGCGGTCATTGACAAGAGAACTGGAGCGGGATTCCAGACTGAACAGGAATTTCCTGATGATGGATTTCCTGCCAACGCTGAAGAAGCAGGAAATAATCTTAAAGCAGCTGGATGAACTGTACGGCATATTAAAAGAAAAGCGGAATATGGATATCCTGAAAGAGAAGGATTACATCGTTCCACTGATGTTTACAATGTATATCAATGCAGAAATCCGCAGAAAACAGGAGAAGTATGATATGGCAACGCTTTTGTTATACCGGCTTTTGGAGATGATCGAGCAGAGACGGCTGGCCATATATAATATTTATGTATCTCAGATGAACTACGCTGATATCTCTTTTAATATGGAACGCCAGCCGCAGCTGAAGGGCATGAGTCAGGATGAAATGTTTCGCCTTCTCAAAGACACTGTCATAACAATCCGCAAAGAGCTGTTCCCCGGGCGGAAAGTCAGTACGTATCTTTCGGAACAGATTTCCCTTCTGGATGGCTTTGTATTGCTTCTGGCGCTCAATGATGAGATCTCGGAAGTAAAGGCCGGGCGTCCTGTGGATAAGCTGAAAAGGATCCGCTCCATGGTATTTCTCCGGAACAACAGTATTTTTGCCCATGGTCTGGGACCGGTTTCTGAGAGTGACTTTATGAAATTCCGCGCGTTTGTGATTGATATTTTCAAAGAATTCTGTGAGATAGAAGAGATTGATTTTGAACGCTATTCTGCGGATATAGAGTGGCTGAACCCGATACATTCCCAGAATTATGTACGGATGGAGGTGGCGGAATCATGGCAGTGATTTATGTGAAAGAACAGGGAACACTGATCCGAAAGAGCGGGGGACGGATCGTGGTGAGTAGAAATGCTCAGCCTTTGATGGAATTCCCAGTCTCGAATATTGAGGGGATCGCCCTGATGGGCAATGTACAGATCACGGCGCAGGCGCTTCATTTTCTGCTGCAGGAAGGAATTGACATCAGCCATTATTCATATGGCGGTCAGTACCTCGGGCAGACTGCTGCTGAATCTTCTAAAAATATCTTTTTACGTTTTTCCCAGTATGAACTATACAATAATGAACAAAAAAGGCTGGATTATGCCAGGACTATCGTGAACAACAAGATTGGAAATCAGCTTGATGTGATTTGCCGTTACCGCTGGCAGGATTATCCCAAATGGAGAGATGACGCAGCTCAAATCCGGAAAATGAGAGAAAAAATTCCAGCCGCCGCGACGGCGAATGAGCTTCTTGGCATCGAAGGAATGTGCAGCAATATATATTTCCGATCATTCGGGTATATGTTCCACTGTGATTTTGAATTTCGAGGAAGGAACAGACGCCCGCCCCGGGATCCCATCAATGTTATGATCAGTCTTGGGTATACATTTCTCACCAAAGAAATCTGTTCCGCGCTGGAGTCAGAATCATTTGAAACGTATCTCGGATTTCTCCACGGTATCCGCTATGGCAGGAAATCTCTCGCACTTGATATTGTTGAGGAATTCCGACAGCCGGTAATTGACAGGATGGTACTGAAGCTTTTTAACAAGAGAATGTTGTCAAAGTATGACTTCGAAACAGAAGGAGAAAGTGTCATTCTGAATACAGAAGGGTTCCGCAAATTCTGTACGGAATATGAAAAGTGGATGAGCGGGAAAAACGATGATGTAAATGTTTCGGGATTCCGGCGGTTGATCAGAGGTCAGGCAGCCCTGCTGAAGCAGAGTATTCAGAAAGGGACAGAGTATGTTCCTTTCAGTCTGGAGGCGCGGCATGTATGTGGTGAGCTATGACATTACCTCGGACCGCCTGAGAAATAAGATTGCGAAAACTTTGGAAGGATATGGGACAAGGATTCAGTACAGTGTGTTTGAGTGCAGGCTGACGGAAAAGAAGTATAAGGAAATGTACAGAAAGCTTATGCAGCTGATGACGGATGAAGAGGATGGAAGTATCCGGATTTATTCTATCTGTGGAAACTGTGAGGAAAAGATCTGCACGATTGGCGAAATTTCTGGGCAGATGGAGCAGTCTGAGGAACATGTGATTGTGATATGAGGAGGCAGTGATGAGCATATATAGTAAGATCATCGATATACAGAAACTGGGACAGGCATGGGACAGAGTCAGGAAGAATAAGCCTGCTCCCGGAGTGGACAATGTGACATATGAAATGTTTGAAGAAAGGCGACGGGAAGAACTCCGGCAGTTGAACCTTGAACTGTCGGAGCACAGATATGAGAGTCTGCCCGTGAAGTTGACGAACTTGTATAAAGGGGAGAAAGTGCGGACAATTGCGCTGTTCAGCATGCGCGACAAGGTGGTGCAGCAGTCGCTGGCGCACGAATTGGGAAGGATCTATGAACCGCTGTTCTCAGCTGGCACTTATGCATATCGGCCAGGACAGTCGGCCCTGGAAGCCTTGAAACTGATTGAGGATAAGATCAGGGGACAGCAGAATCTGTGGGTACTGAAGATGGATATCAGGGATTATTTTGACCGGATCCCGCATGAAAAGATTCTGCGTGTACTGGGAAAACGGATCAGGGAGCAGGACGTTCTGGAACTGATACAGTTAGTCATCAGTGCAAAGGTCCTTGATTCCCGAACTGGCGAACTGACGGAAAATGAGACTGGAATCTATCAGGGCTCTTCGTGTGCGCCGCTTCTGTCTAATATCTATTTGATGGACTTTGACAGGGAAATGGAGAAGCGGTGCAACTTTTATATCCGGTATTGCGATGATATATTAGTTCTGGAATCCACAGAAGAAAAAGCACGGGAGCTCTATGAATATTCCCGTTTGTATATGGAACAGAAAGGACTGGAGCTCAAGGAGAATAAGACAGAGCTTCATCGGCTTGGCGGAGAGGAAGGATTCAGTTATCTGGGATATCAGTTTACGGAAAGCGGCAGATCCGTGCCTGCAAAGGCTGTTTCATCACTAACAGAACGGCTGGAAACATTATGGCTTACTTCAGGCCTTGATCTGGAAGAAAAGCTGAAGAAAGGCAGGGAGATTCTGAACGGCTGGGAGCAGTATTACAGAGGAGAACGCCGGCCTGACAGCATGATCGAGTATGCGATCCTGCTTACAATGGTGCAGAATAAATCACCGGAGATTCTCGACAGCATAGAAAAACTCAGGTTCGAACAGACCAATTTCTATAAAGATATCGCCGGATATCTGGCAGATTACTGGAAACGCAGAGGAAACTTAAAGAACTGTATCCGCGAATATGAACAGTTCTTTCAGGTGCCTGATGCGGATAAGCCGCTTCCGGAGAGTGAAGAGACTATGAAATATAAAGAAGAATTGATCCGGTGCTACGCACAGATGCTTATTCGGCCGTCAGAAGAAATATGTTCTGATATCATGCAGCTGTATACGGACCTGGGAGCATATGGAAAAGCCTCTTATTTCTGGGAGAAGAAGACAGAATATGCCGGAAAGGTACAGGCGGAGATTCCGGAAGCTGACGTTTCATCCACAGAGAGCCATGTGGAAAGCCCTGTGGGAGACACAGACGGAAAAGTTGAACAGACTGTGACTGCTGCTAAAGAGGGCAGTGATATTCCGGTCGGGGTCAGCATACAGGAGTTCATGGATCTTTTTGTCGGAAGGGAAGATACCTATGCCAGAGAAACGTGCGGCGCGGGAAACAGGCGTATGTCAGAACAGGTGCCTGAACCGCTGACAGAAGAGGTGATCCGGCAGCATCTGTCAGGGGAAGCAATACTCGGCACATATGTACAGAGACCGAACGGTACATCAAAATATGTTGTGTTTGATATTGACATATCCAAGAAAATCCTGCTGCAGTATGATTATAAGAGTTCTGAATTTACCGCATATAAACAGAATGCTGCGGAATATGCCTTAAAGCTGTGTAGAATCCTGCTGAAAATGGGGATGACCGGCTATATAGAGGACAGCGGATTCCGCGGATATCATGTATGGGTATTCTTCACCGGCTGGATTCCGGTTCGCTATATCAACCGGTTTGCGGAATGCATACAGAATGAACTGGGAGACAGCGTGGACGGCATTACTATGGAAATCTTTCCCAACGGTGCCAGAATACGTGCAGGAAAGTTCGGACAGAAGATACGGCTTCCTCTGGGAATACATATCCGTACCGGTAACAGGAGTTACTTTGTTGAAGGGCAGTTCAGACCGGTGATGGATTATAAAGATTTTTTTTCAGGTGTGGCAAAATATTCACTCAATGCAGTGCAGAAGGTGCTGGGAATGTATCTTCCTGAAACAAAAGAACACGAAGAGTATAAAGAGGTGGACACAAATCTTGAAAAATTCGGAACACTTCCGGAAACAGTGCGTATTGTGCTTGAAAAATGCAGCCTGATGCGATATTTATGCCAAAAAGCCGCGTCGACAGGCTACCTGTCACATTTTGAAAGAATGTCGATACTGCATGTGTTTGGGCATATAGGCGATGAAGGCAGGGAATTTGTACATGCAGTCATGGCTTTTACACTGAACTATCAGTATGATACTACTGAGAAGTTTATACTGAAGATACCGGAAAAGCCGATCAGTTGCGCAAAACTGAGAGAACAGTACAAACTTATCACTGCGGAATACGGCTGCAGCTGTAACTTCAAACGTACGAAAAACTGCTATCCGTCACCGGTGCTTCATGCGATAAAAAACAGCGGTGAAGAGGAATCCGGGATTACTGTTCCCATAAGTCGTACGATCTCAAAGGCAAAAGAAGAAAAAGTGTATGAAGAACTCAATATCCATAAACAGACAGAAAAGCTGGCACAGAGAATCATAGAATTGAAAAAGCAGAAAAGAGGTCTGGACAGATCCATTCGCAAGACAGAAGAAGAACTTCAGAAAATCTTCGACAATGCCGGAATAGACTGTCTGGAGATCGCGATGGGACTGCTTGTACGTCGGAAGACGGGGGAGGAATATGAGTGGCTGATCGAGCTGTAAGCAGTAAAGTAAAAGGCAGCAGTATGCTTTGAATATGCGGTAAACTGCAGAAGACAAGGATGAGATCCCGGCGGGAGCAGTGGGCTCCTGCCGGGACCGGATTAATGGTTGGTTGAACAGTGCCACATGTGAATTCATTGTTCTGATGAGCTTAAGTCTGCACTTTGTTGTTTGTGTGTACGATGGTTACGAGTTTTACCTGTGTTCAAAATTGGAGTGAACTATCACAAAATCCTTGCAAAATCTTTGTAAAACGCTTTTATCGATATTACGGTTGATGTATAATAATCATGGCTGCAATGCAAGAGGATATAGCTTGAAAATATTGTTGTATGACGTTCTCCACTTCCGTTTGTGGGAAGTGAATCCGGTCATATGAGAGAGGGTGACCATAAGGGAAAATATTAACAAAGTGTGAACATGCCAAAAAATTTCTAAAAACCAGTCAATGTCAGAATATTCAGACAAATACCTGTAAAAATGAGGCTAGAAAGCCAGTGTTTATGCGGGGTCTAAGAGGGTACCGTAGAAATGAAAGAAGCCCGTCTAGGGCGTTGAAACTATTAAATAGAAAATGTCATCCTTTTTTTCTTCAGTAAGTAGAAATGAAAGAAGCCCGTCTAGGGCGTTGAAACTTTGCCGGGGTTGTCGCCAACGAGTTCACACTGGAAGTAGAAATGAAAGAAGCCCGTCTAGGGCGTTGAAACAACCAGATTGTAGCATACAATTACCTCCTAGTATAATAATGGTGTAGTCAATAATGACTACGGGTTAATAGTTACAAAGTCTAAATGAATAACTGAAGGAGGGATTCCCCTCTCCATCAGAAGTTATTGTTCCTTACCGTGTCTGAGGCTTCC
>DXCZ01000045.1 GCA_019115765.1 Candidatus Mediterraneibacter stercoripullorum
TATCAGTGGCGGGTGTCAATCCCCCATCTGATATACGCTCCGCGAGGCTGCGCAGGGATTCGGAGATGTATTATGTCAGCTAAAGCTGACCCGAATCCCGCGCCAAGACTCGCAAGCGAGTCTTGAATTTCGTATTGATCTGTGACTAAGGAAACATAGTTATAATCCCATTCAGGATAAAGAATATTTCCCTGCAGATCGCAGAATCTGGTTCCATCTTCAGACAATATTGCGTCAGTGATATGATTGTGCTCGAAAAATTCCTGTGCAGTCAGATAAGGATTCCCGTCACTGTCCGCTATGTAATAATTCCCATTTTCCATCTGATTATGAAGAACAATCCCGTTTTCAAGATTATATGTTTCAGAACCTGGTTCATATGGCTTGAAGTCCATGTCATATTCCGTATGCCCGATCAAGAAAGAGCAGAGAATGTCATCTGCCATGGAGGTCACCGGAAATCCTGGCTCAGGTGAAAGAATCCAGTCGTTTCGGGAGACGCTCCACATGCCGGTTTTATAGTTTTCGGGGACGTCTTCCCATTCATGAGTCGTGATAAGCAGGTATGAAATCCGTGATCTGGTCCATAATGATACTGTCAGGACAAAAAGGAGGACAGATCATATGGTAAACATACAGAAAGCGGCAGTCATCGGATGCGGATTCGTTGGATCTACTATCGCTTATACGCTGATGCAGCGGGGGATATTTTCAGAACTGGTGCTCTTGGATGCAAATCATCCCAAGGCAGAAGGAGAGGCTATGGACATCAGCCACGGCCTGCCCTTTGCTCACGCCATGGACATCCGGGCAGGAGGGTATGAGGATATCGCGGACGCCTCGGTCATCATCATCACTGCGGGAGCCAACCAGAAGCCGGGGGAGACCAGGCTGGATCTGGTGCAGAAGAATGCGGCGATCATGCGCTCGGTGATTGGGTCGATTAAAAGGGTCAGGTGCGAGGGAATCCTTCTGGTGGTATCCAATCCTGTGGACATCCTGACCCAGGTGGCGCTGAAGGAATCCGGGTTCCCGAAGGAGCGGGTGATCGGTTCCGGTACGGTACTGGATACTGCACGTCTGAAGTATCTGCTCAGTGAGAAGCTGGATGTGGACAGCAGGAATGTTCATGCTTTTATTGTGGGAGAGCACGGGGACAGCGAGCTGGCGGCCTGGAGCTGCGCCAATATTTACGGGATCGGACTGGATGAATTTGTCAGGATGAAGGGATACCGCAGTTTTGAAGAGGAGAAGGAGCAGATATATCATGCGGTGCGTGACAGCGCCTATGAGATCATTGAGCGGAAGGGGGCCACATATTATGGCATCGGTATGGCGGCGTCCAAGATCGCTGAGGCCATTGTACGGGACAGCCATACTGTGACACCGGTTTCCGTGTCTTTGAACGGGGAGTATGGACTGAGCGGTCTCTGTCTGAGCATTCCGTCTATTATCGGACGAGGGGGAGCAGAGCAGATCCTGGAGATCGGCTTTGACCCGGATGAAAAGCGCAGGCTGCAGGAGTCGGCAGCGGAGCTGACGGATGTCCTGAAGACCATCGGTATATAGAAAAACGTGGAGAAAAGTTCTGTACGGAACCTGTCTCCACGTTTTCTTTTTCTTATTCTGTTTTCGAAAAACGGCTTCACTCACTGACCTGCTCCGGAGCAGGCATTCCTTCTGTTACATGCTTCTTGATCGCTTCGAAGCTCTCTGCGCTGATCACGTGCTCGATCCGACATGCATCTTCCACGGCAACTTCCGGGTCCACGCCCAGTCGCTCCAGCCAGGAAGAGAGGAGCGTGTGCCGTTCGTAGATGCGGTCTGCGATCTCTTTTCCTGAGGGGGTCAGCGTAATATAGCCTTCCGGCGATACAACGATATGATTGCTTTCACGCAGTTTTTTCATTGCCACGCTGACACTTGACTTCTTAAAATTGAGCTCTGTGGCAACGTCCACAGAGCGTACAACCGGAAGAGTCTGACTCAGCATGAGAATCGTCTCAAGATAATTTTCTGCGGATTCATTAACGTGCATGGGCATAGATTCTCACCTCAATCTGATATTTCTTGCTTGATTACTGTCAACAAGTATACCATAATCAGCGGGTAACATCAAATGCTTTTCTGCTATAAAACAAGTATGAAAACAAGTAAAAAAAGCTTTTTGAAATTTTCTCTCAAAAAGCATTGACAATTAATGAATGTTAGTTTAAACTATCACGTGTTAGATGAAGTGAATAGCAGGGAATGACTGAGAGCATTCCGTCATATAACATAATGGAACATATATAAGAATATAATTGAGATGAGAGGATCTGGGCAAGATGACATTGTTGGACGCCAGAGAAGGCGAAGAGTATATTATCAAGGATATCGTGACAGACGATGAGGAGCTGGAGGCATTTCTTTTTTCTCTGGGCTGCTACAGCGGCGAACCGATCACTGTGGTTTCCCGCGTCAGGGGCGGCTGTGTGGTCTCCATCAAGGATGGAAGATATAATATTGATACTGATTTAGCGAAAGCTATTTCAATATAAAAATTTAAAGAAAAATAGTAATTCTGTTACTATTTTTTTTACACAAGGGTTAGTCTATTCTAATCGTGTCAAAGGAGGAGAATTGTAAAATGAGAATTGCTTTTGCAGGAAATCCTAACAGCGGCAAGACAACCATGTACAACGCACTCACAGGAAGAAATGAGCGCGTTGGAAACTGGGCCGGTGTTACGGTAGAGCGAAAGGAGAGCCTGATCAAGAAGGCTTACTATGACGGGGCGGAGGAACTGGTAGCGGTTGACCTGCCGGGAGCATATTCCATGTCGCCGTTTACTTCTGAGGAAAGTATCACCAGCAGTTATGTGAAGAACGAGCATCCGGACGCTATCGTCAATATTGTGGATGCTACCAATCTGAGCCGAAGCCTGTTTTTCACCACACAGCTTCTGGAGCTGGGAGTTCCGGTGGTAGTTGCTCTTAATAAGAGCGATATCACAGGGAAGAAGCAGACGAAGATTGATGAAAAGCTTCTGTCAGAGAAGCTGGGATGCCCGGTCATCAAGACCATCTCCACTTCTTCCGGACATGAAGGTCTGAAAGAGGTTGTTGCCGCAGCCGCTTCCCTGAATGGAAAGGGACAGAAGGCTCCTTATGTTCAGGCAGATATCGATCTGCATGACAAAGATGCGGTAGAGGCGGCCGACAGGAAACGTTTCGAGTTCGTCAACGGCATCGTCAAGCAGGTTGAGAAGAGAAAGGTCTTCACAAAAGACAAGAATATACAGGACAAGATCGATGCTGTGATCACTCATAAGATCATCGGCATTCCGATCTTTGCGCTTGTCATCTTCCTCGTATTCTACATATCCCAGACAACTGTGGGAACATGGATCGCTGACTGGCTGGTTGCATGGATCGAGACGTTCCAGGGCTGGGTCGGCGGACTGATGGAAAATGCAAATCCGCTGCTGTACGCACTTCTTGTGGACGGCATCATCGGCGGCGTCGGAGCAGTCGTAGGATTCCTGCCTCTTGTAATGGTAATGTATTTCCTGATCGCTCTTCTGGAGGACTGCGGATACATGGCGCGTGCGACAGTCGTGCTGGATCCGATCTTCAAGAGAGTTGGCCTTTCCGGTAAATCCGTTATTCCTATGGTAATCGGAACAGGCTGTGCGATCCCCGGCGTTATGGCGTCCCGTACGATCCGTAATGAGAGAGAGCGCAGAACGACAGCGATGCTTACGCCGTTCATGCCCTGCGGAGCAAAGATTCCGGTTATCGCACTGTTTGCAGGAGCATTCTTCTCAGACGCATGGTGGGTGTCTCCCACAATGTATCTGGTAGGTATCGTTCTGATCCTCCTGGGCGCGCTGCTTGTAAAGAGGATCACAGGACAGAAATACAGAAAATCCTTCTTCATCATCGAGCTTCCGGAATACAAGATCCCCAGCCTGAAGAGAGCCTGCGTTTCCATGCTGGAGCGTGGTAAGGCATACATTGTCAAGGCGGGAACGATCATTCTGGTGTGCAACACGGTAGTACAGATCATGCAGAGCTTCAACTGGCAGTTCCAGCTCGTAGCGGAAGGCGCGGAGAACACTTCCATCCTTGCAAGCATCGCTCATCCCTTCGCCATCCTGTTCATCCCGCTTGGATTCGGTGTATGGCAGCTGGCAGCAGCAGCGATCACAGGATTTATCGCAAAAGAGAATGTGGTTGGTACTCTGGCAGTTGTTTATGGAGTTACAAACCTGATCGATGATGAATTTGCACTGGTAGGAAGCGGAAGCGAAGTCGCAACGGTCATGGGCCTGACAAAGGCGGCAGCTCTTGCATACCTGATGTTTAACCTGTACACACCGCCCTGCTTCGCGGCACTTGGAGCGATGAACTCTGAGATGAAGAGCGGCAAGTGGCTGTTCGGCGGCATCTGCCTCCAGCTTGCGACAGGATATACGGTGGCATTCCTTGTATACCAGATCGGTACTCTGATCACAACAGGAGCTCTTGGAACAGCATTTGTTCCGGGATTGATCGCGATCCTGGTATTTGCAGCCATCATCATATGGAGAATACGCAAGTCAGATCAGGAATTTGCGGCGGAATACAGTTTGCATGCGTAAGAAATAACGATTAAAATAAGTGGTGGACAGGGCGCATGCTTTGTCCGCCGCTTGACGTTAGAACAGAAAGGATGATTATCATGGCAAATGTAATTGCTGTCATTATTCTGGCGGTCTTAATCGGAGGTTCGATCGCGTATATTGTAAGAGAGAAGAAGAGAGGTGTGAGGTGCATCGGCTGCCCTGCCGGCGGAAGCTGCCCCAGCAGCGGGAAAATACCGAAAAAGAAGCTGGAGGGCCGGGTGATCGGAAAGAAGACGATGACGATCTCCGGGATGCACTGTGCCCACTGCGCGTCAGACGTGACGATGATCCTGAACCGGATCGACGGCGTGAGCGCGGATGTCAATCTCTCAAAAGGGCGTGCTGTCATATCTCTGGACAGAGAGGTGGGGGACGACGTTCTGAAAAGCGCGGTGGAGAAAATAGGGTACCAGGTTACAGGTATTTCATAAAGGAGAGGAACCGTTATGGCTAATGCGATCATCATTCTTATTATAGTTGTCGTGCTCATTTTTGCAGTAAAGGGTTCGATCAAACATTTCAAAGGAGAAGGGGCATGCTGTGGAGGCGGTTCAGGTACCGTGAAGAGCAGGAAACCCCGGAAAAAGAAACTGGACGGTCCGGTGATCGGCCATTATACAGTCAGGATCTCCGGGATGCATTGCCAGAACTGTGTCAACAGCGTCACGAACGCGATCAATTCGGTTGCCGGCGCTTCGGCAAAAGTAAGCCTGCACAGCAAAAGCGCGGACGTATCTTTCGACCGGGATGTTGACAAAGAAGAGCTGAAGCGGGCAGTGGAAAAAGCCGGATTTGAAGTGGTCAGCATTTCCTGACCTCCGGCGGGAAACAGAACAGGTATGGATTGAAAAATGTCAGGAGACAGCCGTGAGTAAAAAAGAACAGATCATTGAGAAACTGAAAGAAAATGGATGCCGTATAACGAAACAGCGGCTTAGGCTGATCGATATCATTCTGGAAAATGACTGTTCCAGCTGCAAGGAGATCTTCTATAAGGCCTCGAAGGCTGACGAGAAGATCGGTGTGGCTACGGTGTACCGCATGATCAATGCTCTGGAAGAGATCGGTGCGATCAGCCGGAAGAACATGTATAAGATCGAGTGCTCTGAGGACTGTCCGCCGGAATGCGGCTGCGTGATCATTCTGGACGACGATACCACATATCATCTGTCAGAGGGCAGCTGGAACCGGGTGGTCCAGGAGGGGCTGAAAAGATGCGGATATCTGAAGGACCAGAAGGTATCCAGTATAAAAGTGCAGAATTGAAGGTATAACATAAAGAGATTCTATTTATAATAAATAGGAAGGGTGAAATCTGTCATCCTTCTTTTTTTGCGCGATACGCCCGGAGGGCGACCGCCGTGCTTGCACGAGCGGGCATCTGACGGGCAACAGTCAGGGCCTTTGCATTATTGGATTATTATAAAAGAGAATATGATTGATTATGACGGAGTGAGAATGATTGTGAATATACAACAAAAAAATATATTTAAGCAGGCAATCCATCGGAAGCAGGAGAAGCAAAAGCCTCCGGTGGCACAGGTCATAAGATCTATACCCAGCTGATGAACGGAGTATCCCATATGCTTCCTTTTGTAGTTGGAGGCGGAATCCTGATCGCTCTTGCATTTCTGATCGATGGATTCAGCGTGGATATTAACTCCCTCAGTGATGAGGCGAGAGCCGCTTTCGGTACGATCACACCAGTGGCGGCAGCCCTGAAAGGGATCGGAGATCTGGCATTTGGCTTCATGCTTCCTGTACTTGCCGGCTTCATTGCTATGAGTATCGGGGACCGTCCGGCACTTGCCGTTGGATTTGTAGGAGGGATGATCGGCGGCATGGTTCCGCCTTGTGCAATCGCCCTCGCAACGCTTCTTTTTAAGAATAAATTTACGAAGGAAGAGAGGGAGTCCGGTCCGGTTAACTTCATTATGGGACTTGCATTCATTACGGAGGGCGCGATTCCGTTTGCGGCTTCAGATCCTCTGCACGTACTTCCTTCCTGTATCGTGGGCGCGGCTGCAGCAGGAGCGCTTTCCATGGCAGGAGGATGTACTCTGATGGCACCTCACGGCGGTATCTTTGTTTTCCCGGTAGTGGAAAACCCGCTGATGTATCTGGTGGCACTTGTTGTGGGAACAGTGATCGGAGCAGTCCTTCTTGGGATTCTGAAGAAAAAAGTGCCGGCTGCCTGAGAATAGAGGTGAAATAACCGTTTCCCAGGAAAACTGCAGAGCAGGAAAAGTCGGCAGTGTTTGTGACGAATGCGGTGTCCCATGCTCTGAAGCTTTCAGAAAACGGATTCCGTGTGATCCTGATCGGCGGAGAACTGAAGGCGGCAACAGAAGCAATCGTGGGAAATGAGGCTTATGCCGGCCTTCAGAAATATAATTTTACGAAGGGGTTCTGGGGAGCAAACGGGGTGAACCGTATCTCAGGATTCACCACGCCGGATATCAATGAAGCAATGATCAAGGAGTGTGCAATGCACCATACCACACAGAGATATGTATTATGCGACAGCAGCAAATTTCATCAGATCAGTCCGGTCAGTTTCGGTGAGTTCAGCTCTGCAAAGATTATTACAGATTGCCTGCCGGAAAAGGATTATGAGCTTTGCGACAATCTAATTATAGTAGATGAAGAAAAAGGATGATTATAAGAAACCGATAACCGGCTTCTTTTTTTAACGATAATATTTATCGGCAACCCCTGTTAGAATTGACTACCCGGAAAAGCGGTTGCTATGATGTGACAGTAAACAAAAGTTTACATAAAATATACATAAGGAAGTGGTGCACATATGAAACAGCACAAGTTCTGGGCATGGGCTTCGCTTTTCTGCTTTCTCATGCTGTTTTATACAGGGTATAAGCACAAGTAGGATCTACTAAAAATATTTCAGGAGGCGTTTTAAAATGTTAGAAGTATCAACAATGAAGAAAATCGGACTTTTTGTAGGAGGCGTTCTTTTCGGCACAGCCGGTGTGAAAGTGCTGTCCAGCAAAGATGCGAAGAAGTTCTATACGAACTGCACGGCAGCCGCTCTGAGGGCAAAGGACTGTGTGATGCAGACCGCTGCCACCGTTCAGGAAAATGCGGAGGATATCCTTGCTGAGGCTCAGGAGATTAATGAGAAGAGAGCCGCCGAGGAAGCTGCGAAGATGGAAGAGGATGCAGCGACAGAAGAGAATGCAGGTGCGGAAGATTATAAAGAGACAGAAGTATAGCATCCTATGAAATTTATCATAAAGCACGAGATCAGAGGCCGTCTCCGTATTCATGTCATCCAGGGAAGGATGACATGTCCGGAGGCGGATACTCTTTCCTGGTATCTGGAAAATCAGGATAACGTAACGGATGTAAAAGTATATGAGCGCACCGCAGATGCTGTCATCCGCTATACAGGAGAAAGAGAAGATCTGATCCGTCTGCTCAGAGGATTCAGTTACGACAGAGTCAGCGTACCGGAAAGCGTGTCCGCCAGCTCCGGAAGACAGCTGAATACCGAATTCCGGGAAAAGCTGATCACCAAGGTTATGGTACATTACGGGATCCGCTGGTTTATGCCGGCTCCTGTCCGTATGATCTATACTGTGGCCCGGTCCGCCAGATATATCTGGAAAGGTCTGAAGTGTCTGTGGCGCCGGAAGATCGAGGTCCCTGTGCTGGACGCGACAGCTATCGGAGTTTCCATTATCAGGAGAGATTTCGATACGGCGGGCTCAGTCATGTTCCTGCTGGGGATCGGCGAGATACTGGAAGAGTGGACCCACAAGAAGTCAGTAGGCGATCTGGCCAGAAGCATGTCTCTTAACATCAAGAAGGTATGGCTGAAAAGGGAGGACCAGGAGATCCTTGTCAATTCCTCTGATATTATGCCGGGAGATACGGTGGTGGTCCATATGGGAAATGTGATCCCTTTCGACGGCGTGGTTTCAGCCGGAGACGGAATGGTGAACCAGGCGTCACTGACCGGAGAATCCCTGCCTGTTCAGAGAGTGGAAGGCCAGTCAGTCTATGCCGGCACGGTCCTGGAAGAAGGAGAGCTGGAGATCATGGTGAAGGCTGTCTCCGGTTCCACCAGATTTGAGAAGATCGTTACCATGATCGAGGATTCCGAGAAGCTGAAGTCCTCCCTTGAGAGTAAGGCAGAGCATCTGGCGGACCGTCTGGTACCCTACACATTGCTGGGCACAGGGCTTGTATGGCTTCTCACAAGAAATGTGACGAAAGCTCTGTCCGTACTTATGGTGGACTTTTCCTGCGCCCTGAAGCTTGCCATGCCGATCTCGGTACTATCTGCCATCCGTGAGGCGGGGCAGAAAGGAATCACCGTAAAAGGCGGCAAGTTCCTCGAAGCTGTGGCGGAAGCAGATACAGTGGTCTTTGACAAGACAGGAACACTGACGAAGGCAAGGCCGACGGTAAAAGAGATCGTCGTATTCGGAGATTATCCGGAAGATGAAGCGCTCAGGATCGCAGCCTGCCTGGAGGAACATTTCCCCCATTCCATGGCGAAGGCTGTGGTGACCGCTGCGAAGAAACGTCATCTCCTTCATGAGGAGATGCATTCCAAGGTGGAGTACGTGGTTGCCCACGGTATCTCATCCTATATCGGAGATAAGAAAGTTGTGATCGGAAGCAGCCATTTCGTCTTCGAAGATGAGGGATGCAGGATCCGTCCGGAATATCAGGAGCGGTTTGACGCTCTTCCGTCAGAGTATTCCCATCTGTATCTTGCCATTGAGCAGGAACTTACGGCAGTGATCTGCATTGAGGATCCGCTCCGTGAGGAGGCGGCTGATATGGTGAGAGAGCTGCGTCAGGAAGGAATCACCAAGATTGTTATGATGACGGGAGACAGCGAGAGGACTGCCGCGTCTATCGCCCGCCGTGTGGGCGTGGATGAATACTATTCAGAAGTGCTGCCCGAAGACAAGGCGGGATTTGTAGAGCGGGAGAAAGCTGCCGGACGGAAGGTGATCATGATCGGAGACGGGATCAATGACTCTCCGGCCCTGTCAGCGGCAGACGCCGGGATCGCCATCAGCGATGGCGCCGAGATCGCCAGAGAGATCGCGGACATCACGATCGCGGCGGATGACCTGAGAGAGCTGGTCACGCTGAAACGGCTGTCCAATGCCATGATGCGCCGGATCCACCGGAATTACCGCGGGATCGTCGGGATCAATTCCGGTCTGATCCTGCTGGGTGTGACCGGAGTGATCCAGCCTACCACGTCGGCGCTGCTGCATAATACGTCTACTCTTGCCATCAGCCTGCGGAGCATGGGAAATCTGCTGGAAGAAGGCGGAGCCAAAATGCAGGGCTGAGACAGAAACAGAGAGAAATAGAGAGAAAAGCAAGAGAAAACAGAAGGGAGAAGACTGCTGCATGGAGGTTGCCAGGATCTGTGCGGCGGTTTTCTCTCTTCTTTTTTCTTTTGTAAAAACTTTTTCTGTGGTTTTTTCGTATATACTTATGTAGAACAGAGTGAAATAAAATAACTGCCGAGAAAAACAGAGATAGATGAGGAAATTTTAATGCGTTCAGACGAGCAGCTGATAAAAAAGATAAAAAGGCGGAGCGACCGGGAAGCGGCGGATGAACTGCTCCAACGGTATTATCGCGATATATATGCTTTTATATTCCAGCAGGTATCACAGGCAGAGACTCTTGGAGCAGGAGATCACGGATATGGAATATTTGACTTTGTCAGAGGAGGAACAGCCGGAAGAAGCGGTGGTCCGGAAGATTTATGAAAACCAGATGGCAGAACAGGCGATAGGGATCCTGGAAGATTATGGAAGCGAATGGATCCGCATTTTTCAGCTGAAGATTTTCGGAGAGAGTACCTTCGGCGAGATCGCAAGGATGCTTGGTCTGTCAGAAAATACGGTAAAGACGAGATATATAAAAATAACACGCCGGTGCAGTACCTGCGCTATCTGGACTGTCTGAAGAAAATGCCAAGACAGAAGGCAGACGACCGGATCGAAGAACTGCTTGATATGGTTGGACTTGCTGATGCGGCGCACAAAAAGATGAAGAAGTTTTCCGGAGGGATGCTCCAGCGTGTGGGCATTGCTCAGGCTATGCTGAATGACCCGAAGATCCTGATCCTTGATGAGCCGACGGCTGGTCTTGATCCGAAAGAAAGAGTCCGGTTCCGCAATATTCTTTCCGCTTTCAGCAAGGGCAGGATCGTGATCCTTTCCACTCATATTGTCTCGGATATTGAATCGGTGGCAAACCAGGTGATCATGATCCGGGATAAGCATCTGCACTGTATGGATACGGTTCCCGAGATATGCAGTACACTGGCAGGGACCGTCTATGAGATCGAGATACCGGACCGGGAGCTGGAGTATTTCCAGGAGGAGCGGCTGGTCCTCTCGGCCAGGCAGGAGGGCGGAAAGATGCTGGTGCGCTATTATTCCGGCGGCATGGATCCGGAGTATGGTTCGGTGGCCTGCAGCCCGAATCTGGAAGATGTATTTCTCGTGGTGTATCAGGAACAGGGAGACAGTCAGAAGGAAAAATCCGTTTTCGGAAGGAATACGGATCATGGAGGACGGGAGGAAAGGATATGAGATTGTTTTTCTATGAATGTAAGAAAATAATGAATATCCGGCTTATCCTGATCCTGGCACTGTTTACCGTCCTCTTTTATTATCTGTTCATGCAGTGCATGCACTACCCATGGGAAAATGCAAGCTGTGTGGGTGAGATGGATCTGTCGGAACGGCTGATGAAAGAATATGGGACCGCCCTGAGATATGAGGATATGGGAGCCCTGAGTGAGATAAAAGCAGAGCAGACAGAACGGCTGGACAGACTGGTACAGGAGAATGCCACTTTGCAGAAGGCGGGGATCACCGGATGGGAGGAACTGGCGGAAGTTCTTGCAAATTCGGACGAGGAGTCCGGATCCGACACGGTAAACGGCGTCTCTGTTGATGATATCTGGGCCGCACGGTCAGAGATCGATTTTGGCAGCGGACAGAGGGAGGTGTTTCTGAGGCAGGCGGTCGAAGGGGTCGAGGACGATATGAAATATAAGCCCTTTATGGGAGTGGAGAAGGGACAGGAAGAGCAGGCGGCACAGAAAATTGTGGATTCTTTCAGCGGCAGCTGGGACAATGAAAATGAAGTCATGGCGGCGGTCCGCAGAGTGGAAGAAGTGATCAGGGAGAACAGGATGTCTCTTCTGCCGGACAGCGCTTTCGAATATGTCAGATGGGATCTGCCCAGGCTGGGACTTCTGATGGTGATCTCCTGTATGATCCTGATCCTGCCCTGTGAGATCCGGGAACGGCTGAGCCGGGTGAATCCTATCTGTGCCGCCGCATCTGTAGGACGGGGGATCTGGAAGAGGCGCAGGACAGCCGTTGCCGCGTGTATGGCGCTGGTCTGTATGGTTCAGGCAGGTGTTTTTCTGTTGATGCTGGCCCGGGCAGGGATCCTGAAGTATGCTGCGTGCCCTGCCGGAGGAAACGGACGCGATTATCTCTGGGCAGATATGAGTTTTGGAACATGGCTGTTCCTGAGCATGCTTCTCTATCTGTTCTTCGCCCTGGGGGCAGCAGCCCTGTTTCATCTGATCTCCCGGCTCTCCCCCAATTATATCGTGGGGTTGGCTGCGGGAATTTCCGCTTCTGCCCTGTTTGGCTCATTGTGCATTGCAGGAGCGACCGATTTCCTTTATCTGGAGTATGGGTGGAGCAGCATATGGATCCTGGCCTGTATTTGCCTGAGATTTAACATCCTGTTCAGCCTTTCGGAGCTGGAAGGAAGAGAGGAGGAACTCCGCACGGTATATGAAGCCTTTCAGAATGGAGAGGTAAGTGAAGAATTCCGGCAGCAGTGCATGTCCCTGTACGATGGGCTGGATATGAACAATGTGAAGGAAATCCGGGAGGAGATGGCGGATTATCATCCATCGGGCAGTTACGGAGCCTTCCTTGATCAAATATATGATGATCTGAATGAACGAGTGGAGGAGATCCGGGAAAATGGGGAAGCGGAGCAGGTCTTGGGCTGCTTTACAGTGCGCTCCTGTTCGTGGGTACTGCAGGCTTCTGGTTCTGCAGGGTGCCTTACGGGAATTTCTGGAATGTGTCTGTATCAGCAGCAATGTTGGCAGAGCCAAGAGGGATCTTTTATTACCCGTTTATTACATTTAAAAGGCTGACAGTCCTTCAGTATCTGATCGCCTCTGCGGGTATCGGGACAGCGTTGGTACTGATCTGCGGTATTTTGGCAGGTGCTTTCCGCATGTTCATTTCCAACAGCTATCTTGCTTTTCTGACAGAAGCGGGAGCGCTCCTTCTCCTTTTCGCGGCAGGTTTTCAGTCCACGGCAACGTGGGCGGATGTACTTCAGGTCTGCAATCCTTCTATTCTCTGGTATTGCTGCGGCGCCTGGTTCATGGAAGGGAATCTGGGGATGAGTTTCCCGGGAGCGGAGGCAGCAGGTGTGTGCGTTCAGATCCTGCTTGCAGGAGCTGTGGGATCAGCAGGATATCTGCGGTACAGGAGATGCGATATCATATGAGTCTTGCCAAACGCCTTCATCTTTGCTATTCTATTAAAAGAAGGAAGGTGAAGGATCATGGCATATATCAGAGGCGATTCCTGTTATATTCTGAATGAAGAGAACAAGATCATCATGGCAAAGGTTGTAGGGCGCAAGGGTTCCGGTTATCTGCTGGAGCGGGTCGGGATCTGCGGGACCCTTTTCAGAAAGGAAAAGGATATATTCCGGTCCGAGGAGGAAGCAGAGAGAAACAAGAAGCCTCTTCCGCCTAAGATCAAGGTACAGTTGTCAGATTTCTGAATGAACGATGTTTTCTTTTCATACAATCCCGGAAAGAGGATGCAGTACGGTGGCAGTATACATGCCGCCGTGCTGCATCCTTTTTCTGTTGCTGTTTCCTTTTCTCAGGTGTCCGCTATAAATGAGCTGTGGAGGCCGGAACTGGTAACGGCAGGGTTTTGACTGGATAACGGATTGTTTCTTCCGAAGACTGTGAGGGAGGATGTATTATATATTATAGAAGAAACAGTATAAAAGAAAAGTATGTTGTCAGAGCATAACTGGAGATAGAGCAGAAGTATTTTACGGATGACGGGTACTCCATTATAATTAAGATAGTATTGCGGAATATCTTATTACTCGGAAAGGAAATAACGGGCATGTCCTGCTGGAGGATATTCCCGGGGTGGGCAAGACGACGCTGGCGGTGGCGTTTTCAAAGACCATGCGTCTTGATTACAGGAGAATCCAGTTTACTCCAGATGTACTGCCGTCTGATCTGACAGGCTTCTCCCTTTACTGGAGAGAAGAGGAACGGTTTGTATACCAGCCGGGAAGTGTGTTCTGTAATCTACTTCTGGCGGATGAGATCAACAGGACGTCTCCCAAGACCCAGTCGGCGCTGCTGGAGGTGATGGAAGAGAGAAAGGTTACAGTAGACGGAGTGACACGGGAAGTTCCGTCTCCTTTCCTTGTGATTGCGACACAGAATCCTTCGGGGGCCATAGGGACGCAGTATCTGCCTGAGGCACAGGTGGACCGCTTTATGATCAGTCTGAGTCTTGGTTATCCGGATCTTGAGAGTGAACTTGCCATGGCTATGGGGACAGAGGCGGGGAGCAGGACGGAAGGGATAGAACCAGTCATTACCGGTGCGGAGCTGATGGATATGCAGAAAGATATATATGATGTATATATGAAAGAAGAGGTGGGACGGTATCTGGTGGAGCTGATCCGCTCGACGAGAAATCATCCTCATCTGGCCAGGGGCGCAAGTCCCAGAGCTGCCATCGCACTTGTCAGGATGGCAAAAGCCAGAGCATGGTCTGAAGGACGGGATTATGTGATGCCGTCGGATGTATCCGGCCAGTTTCCCTATGTTGCCTCCCACAGAATTGTGCTGAACAGTGCGGCGTCTATGGAAAAGATCACGAAGCAGCAGGTTCTTGAGGAAATCATAAGGAAGACCAGGACTCCCTCCATTGGAGCGCGAAAAGGATGAAGAAGGCAGTATTCTTTATAGTTCTCCTTCTGATCGGATATATGGCGGGAATGTATGGAAATGCTGCTCTTATGGTTCTCTTCCTGTCACAGCTGATGATTGCTGCAGTTATGTTCTGCCTGTCCAGATACATGACAGCCAGACTGGAGATCAGCTTCTTTGAGAAAACCATATTTGCAGAAAAAGAGGTTCCATTTCCAATTCATATCAGAGCGGTGAACCGTGGAAGACTTCCGGTAGCCCGCTTTATTTTGCTGATAGAGGAGAGCAGTGCCCGATGGAAGAGAAAGGTAAAGAACAGGATACCGGGAGAATGCGGAGAAGGGGAGAACCTGCTTGCTGCGGAGACTCTGGTATCAGACTGTGGCATTGTTACATTTCACATAACAGAAATCAGAGTATACGATTATCTTTCGCTTTTTTTCGGAAGAAAGAGAGCAGACCTGGTCTGTCAGGCTGTCGTATTTCCGAAAGACAGAGCGCTGAGCATTGAGCTGGGGACTTATCCCGGCGGAAATGATGAAGATATGACTATGCCATTTTCAGAACATGGAAACTCCCATGATGAAGTAAGACAGATCAGGGAATACAGAGCCGGGGATCCGGTCCGTCATATCCACTGGAATCAGACTGCAAAAAGCGGGAACCTGTGGGTGAAGGAATACGAGGACGAAAGGAAACCTGTGATTACCCTGTATCTGGTGTTTACGGTTTTATTTATCGGAGCACCTCTGGCAGGCATTCATCCCGGGATGGAATCTGCTGTGTTTTGCATTCTATTTCAGATATCTTTCTGGACCGTTGAGGCGGTCTCAGAGAAGGGAAAAGCTCTTTATACCAGTGAGGACAGAGGTGACGCCAGTATAGACCTGGGGCGGAAGGGCAGAGGGATAAAGAAAAAATGTATGATCATCGTGTCTGTTCTCCTCCTTGCGGTCATCCCTCTGTCTGTGTTGGGAGCAGCGCTGTTTGGCGACGAGCTGTCATCGGCTGTTATGAGGGGGAAGGATTTGTTTCCCGGAGTCTGCAGAGGATTTCGGGAAATGCTGACGAAACATCTGCAAGCGGCCATGTGAGCCGGGGCAATAACTATCGGACAGGAGATCCTCAGATGGAGGTGGTCCTTACAAGAGAACCGACGGAAACACTTTATCTGAAATGTTTTTCCGGAGGAGTTTATTCGGATGGGGAATGGGAACCGGCTGATGACGAGGAAATATTCCTGTCTGTTGCTGTTTCCCTTCACTGGGATGCGTGGAGATCCTGGGTGGCATCTATGTTCCAAAATATGTATTTTGTCATGAACGGATTAAGTGTTGTACAGGAAATATCTGAGCCGGGAGTGATTTATATCATTCCTTATAATGGAAGGTCAGATATCACATATATACCTTATTACAGCGGATGGATGAACAGCTGGTGGGGCGAAC
This sequence comes from Candidatus Mediterraneibacter stercoripullorum, assembly GCA_019115765.1. Lineage (GTDB taxonomy): Bacteria > Bacillota > Clostridia > Lachnospirales > Lachnospiraceae > Mediterraneibacter > Mediterraneibacter stercoripullorum. The sequence goes on from DXCZ01000045.1 coordinate 16,124, forward strand.
AGCCTGGATATGGCTTTCAGTATTTTGAACAGCATGAAATGAATGTCCGCTGGAATCATGTATGGCAAGGATATGAAAGGATGAGCCAGTGGTACCGGCAGATCAGCCTGCGAAGGAAAGCCATGAAAAGGAAGCTGGAGAGCCAGACCTGCAGAAATATATTTGCCGGATATATGGATATGATCCATGAAGCAGGGTACTTGAGAGAATTCGGAGGGATGGAGGAGCAGTTCCCGGGCAGACTTTCGGAAACGCTCCCGCCTGTGACAAAAGAGGAAGCGGTAAAGATGCGGTCAATCGCGGCCAGATCTGCCTTTGGACGCACAGAGCCAGATGAGGCGGACCGGCAGTTTCTTCTGATGCTCTACTACAGAACAGCCGGATATCTGGATGATGAACTGAGTGGAAGCAGGAAGATGAAATTTCGGTATATCCGGGCGTTTTACTGAGTAAAGTGGCTGTATTGTTCAGTTGTTTCCGTAAGGCCGCTGTCAAGGCGCTGTGTTGTCCCGGCGGCCACGCTCTCCCTCGGAGCATAGCGCAGCGGACACGTAAGGCCGCAAAGGACGCGGCCAAAGTGCCGGCGTTCTGCTACGGGCCTTCGTGACAACACAGCGCCTTGACAGCTGAATACCGGAACAGGCCTGAACAGCCATTTTACAGAATGACCTCCATCCCGGTCTTCTGGGGCTTCAGCCCGCAGGACTGATAGAACTTCATGGCGCTCTCATTGCAGCTCCAGACATTAAGAGTTACATTGTAACATCCATGTTCTTTTGCAAAATCAAGAACTGCATTATAAAGAGTCTTTCCGATGTGCATTCCCCGTTTTGTTTCATCGACACAGAGGTCATCAATGTACAGAGTAAGGATATCTGTCAGTATATTGTCGTTTATATGTTGCTGGAAAATACAGAACGCATATCCCTGCATAATGTCATTTTCATCGACAGCTGCAAAAATGGGGCGTTTTTCGTCCTGGAGGATATCCCTGAGCTGCTCGTCTGTATATTTCCGCCGGCCGTATTTGAACAAATCCGGCCGGCCTTTATGGTGGACAAGAGCAACCTGCGACAGAAGCTCATGGATCCTGTCAATGTCTTTTTCTGATGCCATGCGTACTTTCATATTAAATCGACTCCTTTTCATGTGTATTTTGCATCTGACTGTTTGAATGTCATGGCGGCATACACTGTCAGTATATCACACTTTATCACTGTACGTAAACAAAGCAAAAATAATTGACATCTGATCTGAAAATGTTATAATACCTCGTTAAAGGTACTGCTGATACAATCTGGAAACATAGAGAGATCAGGAGTATCCTTTTGTGTTTTATTGTCAATGCTTAATAATATTTACAGGCTGCCGTATCCCGAAGCACCGCCGCAGGGCTGTGCCCACGGGGTCCTGACAGATTGTGCCTGCACAAAATGAAAGGAATGGTGAATGAAATGATAGTAGAACATGGACTTCTCTCTTATTTAGAGAAATTTGATGAAAATCCTTTTCTCGTAAAAATGCAAGGAAAGGAGTACAAGATTGGAGAGGGTGAGCCAACCTTTACAGTGAGATTCAACAAGTCGATTCCTGTCAGTAATCTTCTGACAAGTACTTCTATCGCGCTGGGAGAGGCTTATATGAACGGAGATCTGGAAATTGAAGGAGATCTCTATAATGCCCTGGATCATTTCCTGGGACAGATGGGCAAGTTCTCTACAGATCAGAATGCGCTCAAGAAGCTGATCTTTACATCTTCCTCCAAGAAAAACCAGGAGCGAGAAGTGCGCAGCCACTATGATATCGGCAACGATTTCTATAAGCTGTGGCTGGATGAAACAATGAGCTACTCCTGCGGGTATTTCATGCATGAGGATGATACCCTCTATCAGGCTCAGGTAAACAAAGTAGATTACATCCTGAAAAAGCTTTATCTCCAAGAAGATATGACGCTTCTCGATATCGGATGCGGATGGGGATTCCTCCTGATCGAAGCCGCCAGGAAATATAAAGTCCGCGGAACCGGGATCACCCTGAGCGAGGAACAGTATAAAGAGTGCCAGAGACGGATCGAAGAGGAAGGCCTTGAGGATTATGTAAAGGTAGAACGGATGGACTATCGAGATCTGCCGAAACTGGGCGAACAGTTCGACCGTGTGGTCAGCGTCGGTATGGTGGAGCACGTGGGAAGAGATAATTACAAACTTTTCCTTGAGTGTGCGAATAAGGTCATGAAGAAAGGAGGGCTCTTCCTTCTTCACTTTATTAGTGCCTTAAAGGAGCATCCCGGCGATGCATGGATCAAGAAATACATTTTCCCGGGCGGAGTCGTGCCGAGCCTGCGTGAGATGATAAACGAAATGGCAGAATTTGATTTCCATACGATGGATGTGGAAAATCTCCGGCTCCATTATAACCGTACTCTCCGTTGCTGGAGGAAGAACTATCTGGAACACCTGGATGAAGTGCGCAAGATGTTTGACGAGAAGTTCATCCGCATGTGGGATCTCTACCTGGCAGCCTGTGCTGCTACATTCCATAACGGAATCATCGATATCCATCAGATCTTGATGACCAAGGGAATCAATAATGATCTGCCGATGGTGCGCTGGTATTGATGAGCTGATCGAAGCTGGTTGAGATTTTGAACGCAGACAAGTCGCGAAGCAGCCTGCGTTCATGAGCATGTAGAAAAGCGGAATGCGAATGTCCGCTTTACCAGAAATAATTGATAAAAGATAAGAGACAACAAGTAATAGACGGATAAGACAGATGGCCGCAGCATTGTGCTGCGGCTGTTTTGATTTCGTTATCTGATCAGATGGAGTATATGGGAGAAGCTGTGTGAACAGGAGGAATATAACAGGCAGATGTATGAAATTATATTTTAGAGAATTGACACCATATGGGATATAGAGTAAAATGTGGAGAGAACGTTTGTTCTGAAAACTTCCTGTGATGCAGTGACAGAGATTATTCATATGATAATTTAAAACTGAAAAGTCAAGCCTTAGCATCCGAATGGCCTGTCTGCAATCCGATTGAAAAGAACGTCTGGGTACATAAATTTGTACTGGACAGCAGCAAATCCTGGCCTGCATGATCTTGATGTATATGTGGCTGTTCGTAAGACAGGAGAGCAGTGGGGACTTAATGTGCCGTAAAGCTGCTGATAATTACGGGAGAAAAGAGATATGATCTGTTTTTAGAATCCGGAAGAAGAGAATGGATATTGGAGCAACTGGCATCTGTCTGAATTTACAGTTGATGGCATTAAGTTTTCGTCAATGGAACAATATATGATGTGTGAAAAGGCATTGCGTAGAGAGGTGGAGAGGACAGAATCTGTTGGGAAAAATTGTGATGCGGGTGGGAGAGGATATCAGGCATCAGAAAAAGGTGGCTTTGGCTTTTCAGAATGCTGAAAAAGCTTTCTTGACTGCAACAGAAGATGCAGACTTTTATACAGAATCAGAATTGCAGGATTATGTGGGGAAAATCTATCAGAAAGAGGGGAAAGAATAGCAATGGATCATTTTGAACTAGTATCAGAATACAAACCAACCGGCGACCAGCCTCAGGCAATAGCCGACCTTGTTAAAGGTTTCAAGGAAGGCAACCAGTGCCAGACCCTTCTGGGTGTTACCGGTTCCGGAAAAACTTTTACGATGGCGAATGTCATCCAGCAGCTGAATAAACCGACGCTGATTATTGCACACAACAAGACACTGGCGGCGCAGCTCTACGGCGAGTTCAAGGAGTTCTTCCCGAACAACGCCGTGGAGTATTTCGTCTCCTATTACGACTACTACCAGCCGGAGGCCTATGTCCCCTCCTCCGATACCTACATCGCCAAGGATTCCGCCATCAACGAGGAGATCGACAAGCTCCGTCTCTCCGCCACAATGGCACTGACCGAGCGCCGCGACGTGATCATCGTCGCCAGCGTGTCCTGCATCTACGGCCTGGGAAACCCGGTGGACTACCAGAACATGGTGATCTCTCTGCGCCCGGGCATGATCAAGGACAGGGATGAAGTGATGGCAAAGCTGATCGAGATTCAATACGACAGAAATGACATGGATTTCCACCGTGGTACATTCCGCGTACGCGGTGACGTGCTGGAGATCATACCGGCATATGAGAGTGAGACGGCAATCCGGATTGAATTCTTCGGTGATGAAGTAGACCGGATCACGGAGATCGATATCCTGACAGGAGAAGTGAAGGATGAACTGAAACATGTGGCTATCTTCCCGGCGTCTCATTATGTGGTTGATAAGGAAAATATAAAAAGAGCAGTTCATGACATTGAGGAGGAACTGGAGGAGCGGGTGAAAGAGTTCAAGCGCGAGGACAAGCTTCTGGAGGCTCAGCGTATTGCAGAACGGACAAATTTTGATATAGAGATGCTTAAGGAGACCGGTTTTTGTTCCGGCATTGAGAACTATTCGCGGCATCTTGCGGGCCTTGCACCCGGGCAGCCGCCATATACTCTGATCGATTATTTCCCGGACGATTTTATCATGATGATCGACGAGTCGCATAAGACGATCCCACAGATCGGAGGCATGTACCATGGAGACCAGTCCAGAAAGACAACTCTCGTGGACTATGGTTTCCGTCTGCCGTCTGCAAAGGATAACCGACCCTTGAACTTTGAAGAATTTGAGAGTAAGATTAATCAGGTTCTTTTCGTGTCGGCCACACCGGGGCCATATGAGGAAGAGCATGAGATGCTCAGAGCCGAGCAGGTGATCCGTCCTACTGGACTTCTGGATCCGGAAGTGAGCGTGCGTCCGGTTGAGGGACAGATTGATGACCTGATCGGGGAGATCAATAAAGAAGTGGCGAAGAAGAACAAAGTTCTCGTAACTACTCTGACTAAACGTATGGCAGAGGATCTGACTGACTATATACGGGAAGTGGGAATACGTGTCAAGTATCTCCATTCTGATGTGGATACCCTGGAGAGGACAGAAATCATCCGGGATATGCGGCTGGATGTATTTGATGTGCTTGTAGGTATCAATCTGCTCAGAGAAGGACTTGATATACCTGAGATCACGCTTGTCGCCATCCTCGATGCGGATAAGGAAGGATTCCTGCGTTCTGAGACATCACTGATCCAGACTATAGGCCGTGCGGCACGTAATGCGGAGGGGCATGTCATCATGTACGCGGATACGATTACAGAGTCCATGCAGATGGCAATTGATGAGACGAAACGGCGCCGTGAGATCCAGATGAAGTACAACGAAGAGCACGGTATCACTCCTCAGACGATCAAGAAGTCTGTGCGCGATCTGATCAGTATTTCTAAGAAAGTAGCGGCAGAAGAACTCCGCATGGAGAAAGATCCGGAGTCTATGAGCCAAAAAGAACTGGAGAAATTGGTTGCAGATCTGACCAAACAGATGAAGAAGGCGGCGGCGGAACTGAATTTCGAAGCTGCTGCAGAGCTGCGTGACAAACTGATCGAACTGAAGAAGATGCTAAATGATATGGAGTGAGAGACAGAAACCGGCCGTAGCAGATGTTTATAGAAAACAGAAAAGACAGAAGATACATTATAGAAATAATAAGATAAACAGGAAAGGAAACATAATGGGAAAGAAGATGGATGCCCGGCAGTATATAAGGATCCGTGGCGCTAACGAGAATAATCTGAAAAATATAGATGTGGATATTCCAAGAAACGAACTGGTTGTTCTGACGGGACTGAGCGGTTCGGGTAAGTCTTCGCTTGCTTTTGATACGATCTATGCGGAAGGTCAGAGGCGATATATGGAGTCACTGTCTTCATATGCAAGACAGTTCCTGGGACAGATGGAGAAACCGGATGTGGAAAGTATAGAGGGGTTGTCTCCGGCAATCTCCATCGATCAGAAGTCTACGAATCATAACCCCAGATCAACCGTTGGAACAGTGACGGAGATTTATGATTATTTCCGGTTGTTATATGCAAGAGTTGGGATTCCGCACTGTCCGAAATGCGGCCGTGAGATCAGAAAGCAGACTGTGGATCAGATGGTGGATCAGGTCATGGCTCTCCCGGAACGTACACGTATTCAGCTGCTGGCGCCTGTGGTACGCGGCAGAAAGGGAACACATGCAAAACTTTTTGACCGTGCAAAGAAGAGCGGCTATGTCCGTGTCCGTGTTGACGGCAATATGTATGAATTGTCTGAAGATATTACTCTGGACAAGAATATAAAACATAACATAGAAATTATTGTTGACAGACTTATTGTACGCCCGGGAATTGAAAAAAGGCTTACAGATTCTATTGAGAGTGTTCTTCATCTTGCCGAAGGACTTCTTATCGTTGATGTGATCGATGGGGAACAGATGAACTTCAGCCAGAATTTTTCCTGCCCCGACTGCGGGATCAGCATTGATGAGATCGAACCCCGGAGCTTTTCGTTCAACAATCCTTTTGGTGCCTGCCCGGAGTGTTACGGCCTCGGCTATAAGATGGAATTCTCCGAGGAACTGATAATACCGGATCCCTCTCTTTCTATAAATCAGGGGGCAATCGCGGTTCTTGGCTGGCAGTCCTGCACGGATAAATCCAGTTTTACCAGAGCTATCCTGGAGGCATTGTGTAAAGAATATGATTTTGATCTGGACACACCCTTTGAGCAGTATCCCAAGAAAATCCATGATATCTTGATCCATGGGACAAACGGAAAAAGTGTGAAGGTCTTCTACAAAGGGCAGCGCGGTGAAGGCGTATATGACGTTGCCTTTGAAGGACTGATAAAAAATGTAGAACGCAGATATCGTGAAACCGGATCTGAAACATCAAAGGCAGAATATGAAACATTTATGAATATCACACCCTGTTCAGCCTGCAAAGGGCAGAGACTGAAACCGGGTGCTCTGGCAGTTACTGTGGGAGATAAAAACATTTCAGAAGTGACAGCTCTGGCTATAGATAAGCTTAAGATTTTCCTTGATGATCTGCAGCTGACAAAGACACAGATGATGATCGGAGGGCAGATTTTAAAGGAAATCAAGGGACGAATCCAGTTCCTTATGGATGTAGGACTGGATTATCTTACGTTGGCGCGGGCTACAGGAAGCCTTTCAGGAGGTGAAGCGCAGAGGATTCGGCTGGCAACCCAGATCGGTTCCGGACTGGTCGGTGTCGCATATATTCTGGATGAGCCAAGTATCGGTCTGCATCAGAGAGATAATGACAAGCTTCTTGCGACACTGAAACACCTGCGTGATCTCGGCAACACTCTGATCGTAGTAGAACATGATGAAGATACCATGCTTGCGGCAGATTATATTGTAGATGTAGGACCGGGGGCAGGGGAACATGGCGGTGAAATTGTAGCCACGGGAACTGCACAGGATATCATGAATAATGAAAAGTCTGTGACCGGAGCTTACTTAAGCGGAAGAATCAAGATTCCGGTACCGGAAGAAAGAAGAAAACCGACCGGATTTCTGAAAGTTGTCGGAGCGCAGGAAAATAATCTGAAAAATATTGATGTGAAGTTCCCGCTCGGTGTTATGACCTGTGTTACGGGGGTATCCGGATCCGGGAAAAGTTCTCTTGTCAATGAGATCCTGTATAAAAGACTGGCGCGGGATCTCAACCATGCCCGGACAATACCCGGAAAACACCGTAGGATCGAAGGTATGGAACAGGTTGATAAAGTTATTAATATAGATCAGTCTCCGATCGGGCGTACTCCACGGTCCAATCCGGCAACTTATACAGGTGTGTTTGATCTGATCAGAGATCTGTTTGCGGCTACACCAGATGCAAAGGCAAGAGGATATAAAAAAGGAAGATTCAGTTTCAATGTAAAAGGGGGAAGGTGTGAAGCCTGCTCCGGCGACGGAATCCTTAAGATAGAGATGCATTTTCTTCCGGATGTTTATGTGCCCTGCGAAGTATGCGGAGGAAAAAGGTATAACAGAGAGACGCTGGAAGTAAAATATAAAGGCAAAAACATCTATGATGTACTGAATATGACAGTGGAAGAAGCTCTGAAATTTTTTGAGCATGTGCCCAGTATCCGCAGAAAGATGGAGACACTTAATGATGTGGGCCTTTCCTATATACGGCTGGGACAGCCGTCTACAGAACTCTCCGGAGGTGAAGCGCAGCGCATTAAACTTGCAGCCGAACTGAGTAAAAGAAGTACTGGTAAGACAGTCTATATTCTGGATGAGCCGACTACGGGACTTCATTTTGCCGACGTTCATAAGCTGACAGAGATTCTGAGGCGTCTTGCGGGCGACGGCAATACTGTGATCGTGATCGAGCATAATCTTGATGTGATCAAGACGGCTGATTATATTATCGATATCGGTCCTGAGGGCGGCGACGGAGGCGGTACGGTCGTGGCCTGCGGAACGCCGGAAGAAATCGCACAAAATGAGAAATCTTACACAGGAAAGTATATTGATGCAATCCTTAAGAAAAAATAAAAATAGAAAAAAGGGGTTTCCATTTTTTGAAAACTCTATTATACTAGTGTTGCGATGAACCGAGGAAATTGTCTGTTGTTCATCCGGTTTTACGTGATAATGAGAAACACCCTCTGGGGAGAAAGATACAGATTCCGGCACAGGCAGGACAGGCTGCGGCTGTGCCGGAACAGGTTATACACCCGGCAGAAGAAAATACTGCCGGTTTTGTGTATGACTTTTGAAGGGAAAGGGTATAAAGAATTTCGGAAGGGAGAGTCAGTATGTCAGTAGATCTTGGAATAGATTTGGGAACAGCTAGTGTGCTGGTGTATGTGAAAGGAAAAGGCGTTGTCCTGAAGGAACCATCTGTTGTCGCATTCGACCGTGATACTAATGTCATCAAGGCAATCGGGGAAGAGGCGAGGCTGATGCTCGGGAGAACACCTGGGAATATCGTAGCGGTACGTCCGCTCCGGCAGGGTGTGATTTCTGATTACACCGTGACAGAGAAGATGATCAAATATTTTGTACAGAAGGCGCTTGGAAAGCGTACGTTTAAGAAACCCCGCATCAGTATCTGTGTGCCCAGCGGTGTTACCGAGGTTGAGAAGAAGGCGGTTGAAGAAGCCACATTTGCGGCGGGAGCCAGAGAGGTTCATCTGATTGAAGAGCCTGTGGCAGCGGCAATTGGGGCCGGAATTGATATTTCCAAGCCCTGTGGTAATATGATCGTGGACATCGGAGGAGGAACCGCAGATATTGCTGTTATTTCTCTTGGCGGTACAGTTGTCAATACCTCCATTAAAGTTGCAGGGGATGATTTCGATGAGGCAATCGTACGATATATGCGTAAAAAACATAATCTTCTGATTGGAGAGCGGACTGCAGAAGATATTAAGATCAAGATCGGTACTACTTATCCTCTTGTAGAAGAGGAGACGATGGAAGTTCGGGGAAGAAATCTGGTCACAGGACTTCCGAAGACTGTAACAGTCACTTCTTCCGAGACGGAAGAGGCGCTTCGGGAGGCGACCAGTCAGATTGTGGAGGCTGTCATATCTGTTCTTGAGCAGACACCTCCGGAGCTGTCGGCAGATATTCTCGACAGGGGGATTGTCCTCACCGGAGGCGGAGCTATGCTGCGTGGCCTGGAAGAACTGATCGAAGAGAAAACAGGAATCAATACCATGACGGCAGAAGACCCCATGAAAGTTGTCGCGATCGGTACAGGGCAGTTTGTAGAATTTATGAGCGGAAGGAAAGATTTCTAGCAGGAACAGTATTTCGAGCAGGGAATGCAGTCAGGGGTGTGGACGAAATGTACACATCCCTGTCTTTTTGTTCGATACCACCTGGAAAACATCAGGCAGCAATGCCGTGTGATGAGCGAGGTACAGCGGTGAGCGGGCAGGAGAAGATATTTTCTCCTATCCGATTAACGAAGAAGGAGAAGAGTGTGGAAACGATAACAGGATACGTGGGACATATCGTGTTCCGTAATGAGGAAAACGGATACACGGTATTCCATCTGGAAAATGATGACGGGGAAGTGACCTGTGTCGGGAATTTTAATTATATCAGCGAAGGTGAGCTGATGGAACTTAATGGAGAATATGTAAATCATAATGTGTATGGCACACAGCTGAAAGTGAGTTCTCATACAGTGAAGGAACCTGAAGATCTGGTTTCTATCGAAAGATATCTGGGTTCCGGGGCTATTAAAGGGGTCGGAGCAGCTCTTGCCGGCCGGATCGTGAAAAAGTTCAGGGAGGATACGTTCAGGATCATAGACGAAGAGCCTGAGAGGCTGGCTGAGATCAAGGGAATCAGCGAACGGAAGGCAAGGGAGATCGCTGAGCAGGTGGAAGAGAAGAAAGACATGCGCAAGGCAATGATCTATCTCCAGAAGTATGGAATCTCCACAAAACTGGCGGCGAAGATATACCAGCACTATGGGATGAAAGTATACAAAGTCCTTGAGGAAAATCCTTATCAGCTTGCTGATAATATTGAAGGGGTTGGATTTAAAACTGCGGATGAGATCGCATCCAGGATCGGAATACATACAGATTCAGACTACAGGATCCGGAGCGGAATATTCTATACACTGCAGCAGGCGGCAGGAGAAGGCCACATATATCTTCCGCAGGATGTCCTTGCCCGTAGAGCGGGTGCGCTCCTTGAAGTTGATATTCAGGATATACAGAGATACATTATGGATCTTTGTATTGATAAAAAAACAGTAGTAAAAGAAAGTGATGGGGAAATTCGTGTTTATCCTCAGCATTTCTATTATCTTGAGTTGAATACTGCAAAAATGCTACATGATCTTGATATCGAATGTGAAATGCCAGAGGATATGATGGAACAGCGGCTAAAAAAAGTAGAAAAACGTGAGAAAATCGAGCTGGATCCCATGCAGCACAGAGCAGTTATCGAGTCCATTAAGCATGGACTGCTCATTCTGACGGGAGGGCCTGGGACCGGAAAAACAACAACGATCAATACAGTGATCCGTTTCTTTGACAACGAAGGTATGAGCATTCTTCTTGCTGCACCTACAGGGCGGGCTGCAAAAAGAATGACTGAGGCCACCGGATATGAAGCACAGACAATCCACCGCCTGCTAGAGGTAAACGGTAATCCGGAAGAGGAAGGCAATTCAGGAGGGTTTATGCGGAATCGTCAGAATCCTCTGGAAACAGATGTGGTAATCATAGATGAAATGTCCATGGTCGACCTCCCGCTTATGCATGCGCTCCTTTCAGCAATCGTTCCGGGAACAAGACTTGTGCTGGTAGGGGACGTGGATCAGCTCCCTTCAGTGGGACCGGGCAGCGTTCTTAAGGATATCATTGCTTCTCGGAGTTTCCCGGTCGTAACACTGACCAGGATCTTCCGCCAGGCCGGAGAAAGCGATATTATCGTAAATGCTCATAAAATTAACGCCGGAGAGCCGGTAGTCCTGGATAATAAGAGCCGGGATTTCTTCTTCCTGCGAAGGCAGGATGCAGATACGATCATTTCTGTGGTCATCACCCTGATCCGCAATAAACTTCCGCGATATGTGCATGCCGGTCAAAATGATATTCAGGTAATGACTCCTACAAGGAAAGGACTTCTGGGAGTCGAGAGGCTCAACGGGATCCTCCAGAAATATCTGAATCCGGCAGATCCGAAGAAAACCGAACGGGAGATCAACGGGCGGCTTTTCCGCGAAGGGGATAAAGTGATGCAGATCAAAAATAATTATCAGCTTGAGTGGGAAGTTTCTACAAAATATGGTCTCACTGTGGATAAAGGAACAGGAATCTTCAATGGTGACATGGGGATTATAAGGGAAATAAATGAATATACGGAAACAATAGAAGTTGAATTTGACGAGGCCAGGAAAGTAAAATACGGTTTTGACATGGTGGAAGAACTCGAGCTGGCCTATGCCATTACAGTTCATAAGTCTCAAGGCAGTGAGTATCCGGCAGTGATCATACCTCTTCTTCCGGGGCCGAGACTCCTATATAACAGAAACCTTTTGTATACAGCAGTGACAAGAGCGAAAAAGTGTCTTGTGATAGTAGGGAGTGATACAGTATTTCAGGAAATGATACAGAACAGACGAGAACAGTCCAGGTATACAAGCCTTGCAGAGCGTATAAGAGAGTTTTAGATTTGCTTTATCCGCCGGTCTGCCCGTTCTGTGGGAAGATTTCGAAGGAAGGCATATGCAGGAAATGCCGCAGAAAGATTAAATATATCCGGGATCCGAGATGCCTTCACTGCGGAAAGCCTCTCAGGGATGAAACCGGCGAAAACTGTATGGACTGCAGGAACAGAAAAACATATATTCGTCAGGGCAGAGCAATGTGGCTGCATTCGGAGCCTGTATCGGGAGCTGTATATCGGTTCAAATATAATAACAGAAGATCTTATGCAGGTGTCTTTGCAGGGGAGCTGGCAGTACATTATGCCGGACAGCTTAAAAGATGGAACGTAGATGAGATGATCCCGGTTCCTTTACATTCATCCAGAAAGAGAAAACGGGGCTATAACCAGGCTGAGCTGATTGGAAAGGAACTGTCATCTTTAACCGGGATACCATGCCGGACGGATGTTTTATTCCGGGTGAAAAAAACCAAGCCGCAGAAAGACCTGGATGACAGAGAAAGAAGGAAAAACCTGACAGGTGCATTTGCAGTTTCAAGATCCTGGAAAGCCAGGAAAAACATACTTCTGATCGATGATATCTACACGACGGGAAGTACGCTGGAAAAGGCTGCCAAAATGCTTAAAATGGCGGGAGCTGAAAATATCTACTTTTTGACTATAAGCATTGGACAAGGTATCTGAATATATGATATACTAAAACATAATGAGCTGGTATATGTAACAATCTATACAGGAAGGATGCAGTGTTAACAGATGTTAGATAAGAAAAAGATACGGCTGATGACACGAACGGCGATTTATGAAAAAAAATACGGTGAACAGGATATAAAGATCAGCGGTTTTTATAAAAAAGACTATGCAAGCTTTCATACCTGGGTGACATTGATCTGGATCACAGCCGGCTATCTGCTGGCGGCGGGACTTTTCTGCCTCTGCTGCATTGATTCTCTGCTGGAAGATCTCACACTGTTTAAGCTGATCATTCTTGCTGCGATCGCTGTGGGGGCGTATCTGATCCTGCTGATCGTTTATGGGATCGGCTCGGGAAGGTATTACAGGAAAAGACATTCCGGGGCAAAGCGGAGAGTGAAAAAGTATTACAGGGCTTTGGCTAAAATAGAAAAATTGTATTAGAAGGAGCAGTGCACATCATGAGTACATTGTTAGTCTGGAGAGAAAAACTGCAGAGGTTATATGCAAATTATTCGATATATTTCAACAAAGGGCTTCAACTGATCCTGGGATTGCTTGTATTTGGACTGATCAACTATAACGTAGGGTTTATGGAAACAGCTGCTTCTATCTATTTTACAGTCGGTCTTGCAGTTATCTGCACTTTTTTTCCGCTGACAGTCATGGTAATCGCGGCAACGATACTTCTTCTTGTTCATTTTTATACTCTGTCACTTTCTGTCGCTATTGTGGCACTTGTGATTTTTCTGGCAATGTACATTTTCTATTTCAGGTTTGGAACAGGAAAGGCATGGCTCGTCCTTGTGGCCGCGCTTGCTTTTGGTCTGAGGATCCCGTTTGTACTGCCTGTTGTCTTTGGCCTTATGGGTACAGCAGTATGGATCGTACCCGCAGCGTGCGGGATCGTTTCATATTATATGATCAGCTGCGTGAAAGCCTCAGCGACAGCATTGAGCAGTTCAGATAGTGATATGATAAGTGGACTGACGGCTTTTGCAAAGCAGGTTCTCACCAATCAGGAGATGTGGATCATGATCATGATTGCCGCACTTGGCATCCTGGTAGTGCATCTGATTTCTACACTGGCTGTCAGCCATGCCTGGAAAATTGCATCGGCAGCAGGAGCAGCTGTATGCGTTATCGCGGTTTCAGCAGGAAATATCGCTTTGAATCTACATATATCATACGTGATCACTATTCTGAGTGCTGTCCTTGGAGTTGCTGCCGGTATAGTGCTGGAATTCCTCTTTTTCTCTGTGGACTATTCCGGGACTGAGCATATTCAGTTTGAAGATGACGAATACTATTATTATGTAACTGCTGTCCCCAAGGTGGATGTTTCCATACCTGAAAAGCAGGTGAAACATATTACGGGACATCAGACAGAGGAACAGGTTACTGAAAGAGAAAAAGAAGGCTCAGGATCATCAGAGACCGGATCACCTGCAGAAGAGAAGGCAAGTGATTTCGCAATGACTTCTGATATCGATATTGCAAAAAATACAGAAGAGATTCTTTTAACAAGGAGTCTGAGCAAAGAACTCGGACTGGACGATAATAAGAATCCCCACGAATAAGAGGGACGGTGATACACAGTATGGCAGACTGGATACGAGTATTTCTTAATAATTATACGAATACAAATCGTTGGTACATTCCGGAACTGCAACTGAAAGATATTGTTGAAATTGTTATTATAGCTGTCATTGTATATGAGATCATGTTGTGGATCAAGAATACAAAGGCATGGATGCTTCTGAGAGGTATCATTATGCTGGCGGCATTTATTTTAATAGCGTTTATTTTTGAAATGAATACGATCCTGTATCTGGCACAGGCTTCTATCAGTGTACTCGCTATTGCGGCGATCGTCGTTTTCCAGCCGGAGCTACGAAGAGCACTGGAAAAACTGGGAGAAAAAAATCTTTTCAGCAATATTACGCTGTTTGATAAAGGAAAAGAAAACGAAAGATTTTCTGATGAGACGGCTGACAGCATCGTACGCGCATGTTTTGAAATGGGCAGCGTATGTACAGGCGCACTGATCGTAGTGGAACAGGCGATCCAGCTGACGGAATATGAGATGACAGGGATCGAGCTGGACTGTAAAGTTTCATCGCAGGTCCTGATCAATATTTTCGAACATAACACACCTCTTCATGACGGAGCTGTTATCATCCGCGGAGACAGGATTACTTCAGCGACATGTTATCTGCCGCTTTCGGATAATATGTCCATCAGTAAGGAACTGGGAACGCGACACAGGGCCGCACTGGGAATGAGCGAAGTATGTGATGCACTTATTATCGTCGTTTCAGAAGAAACGGGACTGGTTTCAACTGCTTCCGGAGGAAAGCTTTCGCGTGGTGTCAGCAGGGAAGAGCTTAGAGAAAGTCTGAGCCAGATTCAGTATAGAAGTTCGGAAAATACTAAGAAATTTTCTATACGGAAAGGATGGCGCAGAAAATGAAAAAGTACAAGTTTATGCAAAATCCCGGTTTGAAGATCATGGCATTTGTGTTTTCGATTTTTCTCTGGTTTATCGTTGCCAATGTCGATAATCCCGTCACACATGATACGTTTTCAAATATTCCAGTTACAATAATTAATGATGATGTGATCACGCAGGCGGGAAATGTCTATTCTGTTCTGGATGAACAGAGTGTAAGTGTTGTCGTATACGCACAGAGGTCTGTGCTGGAAGATATCGACGCAGAAGATATTGTTGCTACGGCGGATATAGAGGAAATGGATACATCTACGGGCTTGGTGCCGATAACAGTATCGATTCCAAAATATTCCGGTGACTATACTTCAGTGGAATCTGTGCCGAGAAATCTCCGGATCCAGACAGAGAAAACAAATAAAAAAGTCCTGTCTCTGACGGTAAGATCAGAAGGCGAGGCAAGGGATGGATATGTTTTAGGTGATATGACAGTGAATCCGGAGCGGATTACGATTACGGGACCGGAATCTAAGATTGAGCAGATCACCAGAGCAGTTGCAAAGATCGATACGGAAGGCCTTTCCGAAGATAAGATCGTGAAGGCAGAACTGGAGCTGTACGATGAAAATGATAATATTGTCGATCAGAGTCAGCTGAGCAATAACCTTGGAGAAGAAGGGATAACTGTAGAGGTAGAAGTCCTCAGAAGGAAAAATGTCTCGCTGAATTTTGATGTTTCAGGAAGTCCGGCCGACGGATATCAGTATATGGGCTGCACAAGTGAGCCAGAGCTTATAGATATCTGCGGGGATTCTGAAGTGATAGCAGATGTGGATTCCATCGACATACCTGCGTCGGAGATTAATATTACTGATGCGACAGAGAACGTCCAGACAACAATTGACATCCGTCCATATCTTCCGGAGGGAATCAGTCTTGTGGATGATAATTCTGCAAATGTTCTCGTGACAGCTCAGATTGAAAAAGAAGGTACACGCACGATCAGGCTTCTAGTAAGTTCTATTCGTATAGACAATCTGGCAGATCATCTACGTGTAGAATACGAAGCGGATGCCGAGGTCAGTTTCCAGTTCCAGGGAGATCAGGATGCACTCGATGTTCTGGATATCAGTAACGGCGTATCAGTAGATCTCTCTGATTATTCCAGCCCGGGAACATATGATGTTCCGGTGTCAGTGATCATGCCGGATCGTATTGAACTGATTAATGAACCTACAGTTCAGCTGACTCTTGTGTCCGACTCGGAAGAGGAACCCTCCAACGGACAGAGCGGTACCTCAGATTCGGGAACAGAAGAAAATCCTGGAACGGGAACGGAAGGGACTGATGGTGATTCATCAGCACAGGAACAGACAGAATAGTAAAAACAGAGAGGGTTTTAATACATTAGTGAGGAGTTGATGAAATGGTCAGTGGGAAAGTTGTGATCAAGAACCCGACAGGCCTTCACCTGCGGCCTGCCGGTCTGTTCTGCAAAACAGCAATGCAGTTTAAGAGTAAAATTACTGTGCATAAAAAAACGCGACATGAAGATGTGACGGCAAATGCAAAAAGCGTGCTCAGCGTATTGGGGGCCTGCATAAAAAGCGGCGATGAGATCGAGATCGTCTGCGAAGGGGAGGATGAGGAAAAAGCGCTCGAAATGATGACCGGACTGGTTCTTGATGGACTTGGAGAATGAGCATAACAGTCGTTCTGACTGTTACTGGCATGAGGAACGTTCTCTGAGAGTTTGACAAACAGGGTACGGACTGCTATAATGGGGAACTGTATATTATACTTAAGATTGGAAAAGGAATTTTATAATGGCTAAGAAACAGAGATCAGCTGATAAATCTGCTGTGAAAGGCAGGAGAAGAAGAAACGGCCAGAACAGGTTCGGCATGTTCTGCCTTATTCTTCAGACGATATTAAGTCTTGCGTTTATGGGAGTATTAGTACTGCTGAACATGCTCCCTGTCAGATATCTGGCTATGATTGCCATGTTTCTTGTCTTTTTCTGGTGCATCACATTGAGTACGCAGCTTCCAAGGAAGAAAAGGGCACTTGGCGGAAGAATCTTCAGTCTTGTAATGGTAGGAGTCCTGTCTCTGGGAACCTTCTACATTGCTGAGGCAAACAATATGATCGGGATGATCACCGGCGGCAATTATCAGGTTAACAATATAGTGGTTGCAGTCCTTGCGGATGATCCGGCAGAATCTATAGAGGATGCGGCAGATTATAATTTCGGCGTACAGTTTTCACGCGGAGCGGAAAATATGCAGGCCGCGGTAACCGATATTCAGGAGGAACTGGGATCGGATATCAATATGACAGAATATGACTCTGTTCAGGAACAGGCAGAAGCCCTCCATGACGGTGATGTAGAAGCAATTATTTATAATGCAGCTTATACAGACCTGCTGGAAGAGTCATTTGATGGATACAGTGACAGCGTGAAGATCATTTACAGTCATTCGATCCGTGTAGAGCTGAATTTTGGAACAAGCGGCTCTGACGATTCGCTGACGAAGGAGCCATTTACCGTTTATATCAGTGGTATTGATGTATATGGCGAGGTTACTGAGATCAGCCGAAGCGATGTGAATATTATTGCAGTAGTCAACCCGACGACACATCAGATTCTGCTCGTTACAACTCCGAGAGATTATTATGTAGAGATACCGGGAGAGTCCAATGGTGAGAAGGATAAGCTTACTCATGCCGGAATCTATGGAATTGATGCTTCAATGGCTACATTGGGACAGCTTTATGAGACGGACATCAATTATTATGTGAGACTGAATTTTACTTCAATGATCGATATAGTTGATATACTGGGCGGTGTTGATGTTGAGTCTGAATATGCATTTACTACCAGCAAAAACGCCGGCGTGGTAATGGATGTTGAAAAGGGCATGAATCATTTTGACGGTGAGGAGGCTCTGGCTTTCTCGAGAGAGCGTAAGAATCTTCCGGATGGTGATAACCAGCGAGGAAAGAATCAGCAGGCTGTTATTACGGCAATGCTTAAGAAAGTTTTGTCGCCGACAATGCTGCTGAAGGCAAGCTCCATCATGAATCAGGTCAGCAAGGACGTTGAGACGAATGTTACCCAGGGACAGCTCAATGCCCTGATCAGGAATCAGCTCGGATCAAATGCTAAATGGACGATCCAGTCTGTGGCTGCCGAGGGAACCGGAGCAAGAGACTACTGTTATTCCTCGGGTGATCAGCTGTTGTATGTAACAGTACCGGATTATGGCAGTGTGAATGATATTATTGATCTGGTTAATATTGTTGAAGAAGGCGGAATTCTTGAAGAAGCAGAAAGCCTGAATTAATATCATAATTATAAAAAGCAGGGCAGAGACATACGTGTGTTTCTGCCCTGCTTTCTGGAAATATTATGTATAAGGTTGAATTTCTGAGAGAAAATTGTTATGATAGTTTAGGTTATGAAACAGATTATTGAAGAAAATACAGGAGGAATAGAATGAAGAGTAAAGCAAAGCTTCTTGCGTTGACTATGGCATTCTCTTTAGCTGCAACATCCTATATACCGGTAGGTGCAGCTGAATCAGAGAATATTTCCGATGATATTTCTGCAACTGAGCAGTTGGATTCTGACAACAGGCTGGATGAGTCTGCTGATACGGGAATAGAGGAGAATACTTCAAAGGATACGAAAAACAATGTTGAGCTCGAACAAAAGCCGATGGAGTCTGCCTCAGATGGCGAAGCAGTTATAGATGATGACCCTGGGACCGGAAGGTATGAGGGATATGTTTCTGAAGGGTTTTATGACGGGATCTCTACATATTCATTTCAGGCAGAAGACTATTCACATAATTCCAGATTTGATGACTACACGATCAAAAAGGGAATAGATGTTTCATCTCATAACGGAACTATCGACTGGACAAGTGTGAAGAATGACGGTATTGAATTTGCCATTATACGGGGAGCCTATCGGGGATACGGATCATCAGGCAGCCTGAATACAGATACTATGGCGGCAGATAATATGAATGCAGCAGTAGCAGCAGGTATTCCGATTGGCGCATATATTTTCTCTCAGGCAATTACCGAAGAGGAAGCAGTTGCAGAGGCTGAATATCTTCTGGATATTGTTGATGGGTATGATATTACCCTGCCGCTTGTATTTGATTTTGAATACGCAAGCGACAGTAATGGCCTGACAGGTCGTCTGTATAATGCAAATCTGACAGCGGACGAAGCGACTGCAATCTGTCTTGCATTCTGTGAGACGGTTGAGAATGCCGGTTATACAGCTATGGTATATGCGAACAAGAGTATGCTCCGGGATGATTTAAATGCTTCAGAGATAAGCAAGGACTATGCGATCTGGCTTGCAAATTATACAAACAAAACAGATTATGAAGGCGATTATGAGTTCTGGCAGTGTACTGACCAGGGGAGTGTTTCTGGTATATCCGGTAATGTAGATCTTGATTTCTGGTATGTGGAGCCGGAGACGGTCGATGGAAAAGAACTTATTGAACAGAACGGTGAATGGCTCTATTACAGCGAAGGAGTCTGGCAGGAAGATTTCACAGGCCTTGAAAAGATTGATGGCACCTGGTATTATATTTCGAGTGGCGTATGGCAGTCCGGGTATACCGGTCTTGTGACCTATTCCAGTGGAAGCCAGTATTATGTAAAAGATGGAATTATTCAGCATGGTTTTACAGGTCTGATCAAGCTGGGTAATACCTGGTACTATATTGTCGGCGGCAGATGGCAGTCTGGATATACAGGTCTTGCAACCTATTCCGGCGGAACTCAGTATTATGTGGAAGACGGGATTATTCAGCATGGCTTTACAGGTCTGATCAAGTTGGAAAGTACTTGGTATTATATTGTCGGCGGCAGATGGCAGTCGGAATATACCGGCCTTGTAGAATATTCAACCGGAAGTCAGTATTATGTAAAAGATGGAATTATTCAACATGGTTTTACTGGTCTTGTGAAACTTGGAGCAAAATGGTACTATATCGTGGGCGGCAGATGGCAGTTATCCTTTACGGGACTTGCTATGTATAGAGTAGGCAGCTGGTACTATGTGGAACATGGCGTGATTGATTACAGCTTTACAGGACTTGTAAAACAGAATACGAATACTTACTACGTAAACGGCGGCAGATGGCAGAAAGGATTTAGCGGTTCTGTTATAATTGAAGGCGTAAGATATACGATTTCAAACGGTCTCGTAGTCTAGGAAAGTAACGGACTGCATGAAAAGCAGTCCGTTTTTCTCACTAATTTAGAGTTATTAAGAAAGGGTAAAAAATGAGCGGTAAACGTATTGAATGGCTTGATATAGCAAAGGGAATTGGTATTTTTCTTGTCGTATATGCACATGCAAGAGCGCCATATAACTCATATATTTACAATTTTCATATGCCGTTTTTCTTTTTGATTTCAGGTATTTTATATAAATCCGGCGGAGATGTCAAAACATATATATTGAAAAAAGTAAAAACACTTTATATTCCTTTTGCAGGATGGAATCTTATTTTCATTATCGGCAAATCCCTTTTGCGCCATCAAAGCATATCGCTGAAAAGTATATTAGACGTCCTTCTGACACTTGGAAAGGATGGAGAATTTCTGGGGGCAACCTGGTTCCTTGGAGCTCTGTTTGGTGTCTCTGTTATATATAAGATCATGGATTGGTTTATTGAAGAATCCGCCTATAAAAAGTATCTACTTCTTGGGTTTTTCTTTATCTGGTGCATAACTGGAATAGAAATTACTCTTCCGTATATGCTGAGCAGAACATTGATCTGCGGGTTCTTTTATGCATTAGGACATTTCGGCAGAGATTTTTTTATGGAATTCAGCCCGAAAAGCAGTACAAATATCGTATGTGTTATTGCCTCTGCTGTGACCTTTCTGCTAATCGCTCATTATAACAGCGCAAATATGGGGGCCAATGAATATAGGTACAAATATCTCTTCCTGATAGGAGCAGTACTTGCAAGTTATGTGACATTATTTATCTCTAAATGTATTGCCGGGATCGGAGGGAAAGCAGGTAACCTTTTCAGGCGCTTGATCTGTATGATGGGGATGAATTCTGTGGATATTGTTATATGGCAGTTTGTCTTTTTCCGCGTGGGGATTGCCTTACAACTCTGGCTCAATGATATCCCTATGAGTAAGCTGTTTGACTATTATCCTATGTATAGTGCCAGAAACGGCTGGTGGATCATTTACACGGTTATTGGAATTATACTGCCGGTTTTATGGGGCAAATTTTTACGTGCAGGCATATGGGGGAGAATGCTGAAAAAAATACATCTTGTATAAAAACTATCGGCAAAATATTATATGAAAAAAGGAGCACGCACTATGGGGAAAATAAACCTTGAGCAGGAGTTATTCAGCAAGGTGCATACACGGAATGTGATTTCGGATAATGAATTGGATAACTCGGATAGAAAACTTGAAAATATTCGCTTTATGGTTACTCTTACGTCTTATCCTGAAAGAATAAAATATGTTAAGAATGTAGTTGATTAAAAGACTGCAGCAGACATTTGATGAGAAATCTGAACTGAACCGTAAATTAAAGCAGACATACGCTGAAAAAACTGAATTAAATCAGAAGCTTCAAAAAGCGTATCAGGAAAAGACTCAGCGGGGAGAGAAAATCAAGGAACTTGAGCAAAAGATTGCATATTTTGAAAATACACCTGTTTATAAGATATATTCCCGCCTGTCCGGTTTGTTTTCCCGTAAATAGTGAGAAAAGAAGATTTGCTGATTATTTGAACAACTCTGATGTGATATATAGAAGTTAAACAGTCGTACATTGACAAAAAATGGCCGAATTGCTACAATGTGTAAAGCAGAAAACATGAAGTAGCAGAATGCTAATGAAACACAGGGAGATGTGCTTAATGAATAAAAGGATATATGGGGTGATTTTAGCAGGCGGTCAGGGAACCAGAATGGGAAACAGTGAGAAGCCAAAGCAGTTTCTGGTTATAGCAGGAAAGCCGGTCATCATCCATACTTTAGAGAAATTTATCGTTTTTTCTGAATTTACAGAAATTATAGTATTAGTACCTAGACCATGGATCGCATATACAAGGGATATTATAAAACAATATGTTCCTGATGAGAAACATATTGCTATAATTGAGGGTGGGAAGACAAGAAATGAAACAATCATGAATGCGATAGAATATATTGATAATCAAGAGCAATTGGATGATGAGACGCTTATTATTACACATGATTCAGTGCGCCCTTTTGTGACATATCGGATTATAGAAGAGAACATTAAATACGCAGGCGAATGCGGAGCATGTGATACTGTGATCCCTGCATCCGATACGATTGTAGAGAGTGTAGATGGCAGTTATATCAGCAGTATTCCTGAGCGGCGTATGATGTATCAGGGACAGACTCCTCAGTCGTTCAGGGCAAAACGACTCCGGGAATTGTATGAAAGCCTGACTACTGAAGAAAAGGATATCCTGACGGATGCCTGTAAGATCTATGTGTTGAAAAATGAGCCTGTACATCTGGTAGAAGGTGAAGTATCTAATATTAAGATCACATATCCTCATGATCTCCGGGTTGCGGAAGCAATATTAGGAGGAAATGGGCAATGCTGAACACTGTTTTCCAGCTGAAACGCCCGAGACAGTTTGAGGCAGTTTTCAAAAATGTCGAATTAGATGAACATCATGTTCTGGTTCGTCCTTCATATCTGTCGATATGTAATGCAGATCAGAGATATTATCAGGGAATGCGGGACAAGGAAGTTTTGAAGAAAAAACTTCCAATGGCTCTTATCCATGAAGGAACAGGAAAAGTCGTTTATGATCCTACTCATACATTTGGGGTCGGTGAGCAGGTAATAATGATTCCGAATATTCCAGTTGAAAAAGATGATATCATAGAAGAAAATTATCTGCGTTCCAGCAAATTTTGTTCCAGTAATACAGATGGTTTTCTGCGTGAATTTGTATCAGCAAGTCCAGAGCGTCTGATTGCGCTTCCTGCATGGATCGATCCATGCGTGGCAGCCTTCACGGAGCTTGTTACGGTGAGCTATCATTCCATTGAGAGGTTCGAGAGGATTGCTCATCAGAGAAGAAACAGGATCGGCGTGTGGGGAGATGGGAATGTTGCATATATTACAGCACTATTGTTAAAGAAGATATTTCCTTGCAGTAAAATTTGTGTTTTTGGCAAACACAGGCAGAAGCTCGCTGGATTTACTTTTGCAGATGCCGTATATGAGATTACAGAAATACCGGCAGAGACAGAGATTGATCATGCGTTTGAATGTGTGGGAGGAACCGGAGCGGCCCATGCTGTAGATCAGATCATTGATCATATATGTCCGGAGGGAACTATTGCGCTGCTTGGTGTGACGGAAGATCCTGTGCCGCTTAATACACGCATGATACTGGAAAAGGGGCTGCTTGTAATCGGAAACAGCCGCAGCGGCAAAAAAGACTATGAGGGTGTGCTTTCTCTATATACCGAGCACCCGGAGATTACAGATTATCTTGAGAATATCGTAGGAGCACGGATCTCAGTAAGAAAGATTCGGGATATTGTAGATGCATTTGAAACAGATATTCACAAAATGTCCGGGAAAACGATTATGATTTGGGATAAATAAGAAGAGGTATAACAATGTTTAAGGGCGTAAATTATGTCGTACGTGAAAACGTAAATAATTTATACAGGATTTATTCAATCGCCAAGTATGAACTGCTGGCAGACATGAGGGACAGTAAACTGGGGATGTTCTGGAATTTTGCAAATCCCGTCATACAGGTGGCGACTTACTGGTTTGTATTTGGTTTTGTATTTCAGAGAAGTCAGGTTGACGGCATCGATTTCCTTTCTTGGATGCTGGGAGGTATGGTCATCTGGTTTTTTATCAGCCCGTGTATTACAAATGGATGCAATGCTGTCTATCAGAAGATTAATATTATCACAAAGATGAAATTTCCGGTCAGTATACTTCCGGCAACAGTAGTGCTGAAGGAGGCATTCAACCATCTTTGCCTGATGATTATTGTTGTGATACTTTTTGCAATAAACGGGCATTTTCCCACGCTGCACTGGTTTGGATTGATTTATTATTTTATCTGTGGGATTTTATTCAGTATCTCGCTTTCGCTTACAACATCCGTGCTGAATATGCTGGCAAGGGATACAAGGAAACTGATCCTTGCCTGTATGAGACTATTAATGTATCTTACTCCGATCCTCTGGGATATCAAAAGCCTTCCGCATGCTCTTCAGATCGTTATGAAGCTGAACCCGATCTATTATCTTGTCTGCGGATACAGAGACTGCTTTTTTTATCATGAGGGAATATTGTTCTACTGGAAACAAATGCTTGTTTTCTGGGGATGGACAATCATATTGTTCTGGGTTGGCAGTACGATCATGTATAAGTTCCGGACAAAATTCATGGATTTGATATAGGTGGACAGAATGGAAGAATACGCGATTGAATTTAAAAGTGTTTCCAAAATATACAAGCTGATTGGAAAAGATAAGAAAAAATCAGAAAATAAAATGTTTTATGCTCTCAAGAATATCAGTTTCCAGATCCCAAAAGGAGAAGTAGTGGGAATACTGGGGACAAATGGATCCGGTAAATCTACCATGGCGACAATACTGGCAGGCATTTCAGAAATTGATGAGGGTGAGATGGTTGTTAATGGTGAGCAGGCTTTGATCGCAATCAACACCGGACTAAATAACCAGCTGACCGGATTGGAAAACATTGAGCTGAAAGGCGCTCTTCTTGGTTTGAAGCCTCACAGGATCAGCGAAATAATAAATGGAGTTGCAGATTTCGCAGAACTGGGTGAGTTCCTTTACCAGCCGGTAAAAAAGTATTCCAGCGGGATGAAGTCCAGACTTGGCTTTTCTATTAATCTGTGTCTGGATCCAGACATCCTGATTATAGATGAAGCGTTGTCTGTTGGTGACAAAGGATTTGCAAATAAGTGTCTGAAAAGGATGAATGAGCTGAAAAAGGATGGGAAAACCATTGTTTTCATTTCCCATGCCCTTCCTCAGGTGAGGGAGTTCTGCGATACAGCTCTCTGGATAGAAGCCGGCCTGGTGCGCGAATACGGAGAAGTAAATATTGTCAGTGATCATTACTCAGAATATGTAGATCGTCTGAATAAAATGACTCCAGAAGAAAAGAAAAAAGAAAATGAAGAAAAATTTCAGAAAAGAGTTATAACAGATGCCAAGGATGGCTTCTGGGATAAACTGCTGATGTTTTTCCAGAAGAACGGATAAAGAGCTTTGGAAATAACCGGGCAAATATCACGATGGGAGCTGTATACAAAATGGGAAAAATCAGTGTGATCATACCGACACATAACCGGGCAGATATCCTGCCGCGTGCTATTAGAAGTGTTCAGAATCAGACACGTCCTGTAGACGAGATCATTGTTGTATCCGACGGATCGACTGATGATACAGAAGAAGTTGTAAAAAGGCTGGCAAAAGAGGATAAAAGGATACGTCTGATTGC
Source organism: Candidatus Mediterraneibacter stercoripullorum (assembly GCA_019115765.1). Classification (GTDB taxonomy): domain Bacteria; phylum Bacillota; class Clostridia; order Lachnospirales; family Lachnospiraceae; genus Mediterraneibacter; species Mediterraneibacter stercoripullorum. Next base: position 41,929 of record DXCZ01000045.1, read on the forward strand.
CTATCATCCCGGGCATAACGGAAACTATGCCAGAAATCAGGGCCTGGCGGCAGCAACAGGAGAGTTTATCGCATTTCTTGATGATGATGATGAATGGCTGCCGAGAAAAACAGAACTGCAGATGGAAATATTTGAAAGAGAACCAGATGTTGGGCTGGTATATGCCAGTCAGAACTGCATTTATGAAGATACAGGCGTCTCTTATCAGACACAGCCCATGATGCGCGGAGATTTGTCACAGAGCATTTTTATCCGGGGGGAAATGGGAACGCCGTCTCAGGTTATGATACGGAGAAGCGTTTTGGAACAAACCGGCCCCTTTGATCTCGAGCTGGGGGCTTTGCAGGATTATGATCTGTGGATCAGGTGCTGCCTTGTGACAAAAGTTGACTTTGTACCTGAACCATGTATCAACTATTATAATTCGTCAGGTACGAATCAGGTTTCTTCAAATACTGAAAAATATATACATGCCAGACTTTATATCCGGGAAAAATACCGAAAAGAAATTGCAAAATACGGTGAGGACTTTGAACGGAAGATAGACACACTGGTAGAAAATAGAATCGCGGAGCGATGCCTTCGAAACGGTCAGAATGGGGAGGCACGCCGCCATGCATGGAAGGCATGGAAGATCAGAAAGTCGAAGATATCATTTCTGCTGATCTGTGCGTCTGTCTTTCCGTATACATTTATTGTCAGGGTCAGAAGCCTGATAAAGAGCAGAAAACTGTACTGGCGTATTAAAGGATTATGGTCGTAAAAATAATGAAAGAAAAATTGATCGGAGCAGCTGCAGCAGTATTGAATGTCATTTACTGTGTGTTTAAGCTGCTTCCTGTAAAGAAAAAGATTACTTATATTTCAAGGCAGAGCAATACTCTTTCTGTTGACTACCGGCTTGTGATCGGAGAAATGAAGAAGAGATGTCTGGAATATAGAAATATTACACTGATTAAAATGATTGGAGATGGAATCCCGGCGAAAATCGGCTATTGTTTCCACATGCTCCGTCAGATGTATCATATAGCCACATCAGAGATGGTGGTGCTGGACACTTACTGTATTGCTGTGTCACTTCTGAAACAGAGGGACAGTCTGATCGTTATACAGATGTGGCATGCGCTCGGAGCGCTGAAAAAGTTCGGGTACAGTATCCTGGATAAAGAAGAAGGAACAGAAAGATCACTTGCAGAGGCAATGAAGATGCACCGGAATTATTCGTATGTATTTTCGAGCAGTGAATACTGCAGCAGGTTCTTTGCAGAAGCATTTCATGTATCTATGGACAAGATGATCGTCATGCCGCTTCCGCGCCTGGATCTTCTGAGTAACAGAAAGTATGGGGATGAGATCAAAGAGAAAATTTTCCGCAAATATCCCATGCTTTCTGATCCGGGGAAAAAGATCATTGTTTATGCCCCGACTTTCCGCAAGGAAGATGGGGGATTTGAGGAAGAAGAATTGAGGCGTGCAGCGGAAAAACTGGCTGATGCTGTAGATTACAACAGGTATCATTTTATTGCCAAGTTTCATCCGCTCAGCAACATTACTCTGGAAAACCCCAAAGTGATCCAGGACTCCGCCTTTTCGACAATTGATTTCTGCAGGGTTGCAGATGCAGTGGTGCTCGATTATTCGGCAGTGGTTTTCGAAGTGGCTGTTCTTGAAAAAACGATGTACTTTTATACCTTTGATTATGATTCCTATATGAAAAACAGGGATGTATATATTGATTTCAAAGAAATCGTACCCGGTATGATAACAGGAGATGCGGAAGAAATCACAGCAGCAATTGACAGAAATGAGACCGATACAGACAGACTGGAACGCTTCCGTGAACGGATGGTCAGACGCCCGGAAGGAAAGACGTATACGGAAGATATCGGAAACTTTTTTGAAAGAATATTGAATGAAAAAGATCACTAAACATTGAAAGGAAAAAACAGTGAAGGAAAAGACAGCGAAAAAGGAGACATTGAATCCTATGGCAAAAGTCTCAGTCATTGTTCCGACTTATAATGTAGAGCCTTATTTAAGAGAATGCATGGACAGTATAATCGGACAGACGATGAAAGAATTGGAGATTATCTGTGTAAATGATGGCTCTACAGACGGTTCACTTGCTATTCTGAAGGAATATGCGGAAAAAGACAGCAGAGTTGTGCTGATCGATAAGCAGAACGCCGGGTACGGCTGTGCAATGAATGATGGGCTGGATCGGGCTACCGGGGAGTATATCGGTATCGTGGAGCCGGACGATTTTGTGGATCGCCATATGTATGAGGATCTGTACCGGATAGCAAAGGAGAAGGACCTGGATGTGATCAAGGCAGATTTCTATCGCTTTGTCCGTGGAAGAAACGGAGACTATCTTAAGTCATATGATGCTTTGTCCAGAGATGGAACAGGATATAATGAAGTAATTGATCCAAAGAAGAACGACCGGATCTTTTCTTATGTACTGAATACCTGGAGCGGGATATACAGGAGAGACTTTATAGAAAAATATCATATCCGGCATAATACAACGCCGGGAGCGTCTTTCCAGGACAATGGATTCTGGTTTCAGACCTTCTGTCTTGCAGAGAGAGTTTATTTTGTAAATAAGCCCTATTACATGAACCGGCGGGATAATCCGAACTCTTCTGTAAAGGACCGGAAGAAAGTGTATTGTATGAATGAAGAGTACAGGTTCATCTACGATTTTCTGAACAGCAGACCGGAACTGAAAAAGTATTTTATGAATGTGTATTCCATGCAGCGGTTCCGCAATTATTTTACAACTTATTCCAGAATTGACCGCAAATTCAAAAAGGAGTATCTGGAGACCATGTCTGTGGAATTAAAAGAAGCAATGAACAGGCATGAATTGAACCGTGAATACTTTACCAAAATGGAATGGGAAAAGATGATGCGTATCATGAAAAATCCACGGTCTGCTCAGAAATGGATGGCTGTGAGCATGACTGCGAGGAAAGTGAAAAACCTTATCAGGAATTTTGGAAGAGAGAAATCAGCTGCCCGGAAGCATACTTAAAAAGTACTGAAGATGTGACATCTGGATTAGGTTGTAAATATAAAACAGTTGTGGTAAGATGATGTTGTTTTGTGGGAAAGGAGTGAATCATGGAAAAGAAAGTATCTGTGATTATTCCGGTTTATAATGCGGAAAAATATCTGTCTGACTGCCTGATATCAGTACTGGAGCAGACTTTGGATTCAGTTGAGATAGTTTGTGTGAATGATGGTTCTACAGACAGTTCCCAGTCAATTCTGGAGAAGTTTGAACAAAAATACGAAAATGTCAATGTTTTGTGTAAGGAAAACGGAGGTGTTTCTTCTGCGAGAAATATCGGGATAACTGCATCAGAAGGAAAGTATATCGTGTTCCTTGACAGTGACGATATGTTAGATGATCCTACAGCTTTGAAGACTTTATTTGATATGGCGCAGAAAGATGAGCTCGATGAATTGTTTTTTGACGCACATGTAATTTTTGAAAATGAAGAAGTGAAAGAGAAAAATCAGAATTATGTAACATACTATAAGCGTAAAAAGAGTTATCCCGGGGTGTTTACCGGACCCGATCTTTTTGTACAGCTTCAGAGTAGTTGGGATTTCAAACCTAGTCCGTGTCTTCAGATGATACGAAGAGGTTTCCTGCTTGAAAATAAGATCAGTTTTCCTGAAGGAATCGTTCATGAGGATGAAGTATTTACCGTACAGTGTATTACATTGGCTGAGAGAGCGGCATATTTGAATCAGCCGTTTTATGGCAGACGGGTTCGCGCAGACTCTATTATGACAACTACAAAAAAGGCTGAAAGTATACAGGGCTATTTTTATGGAATAAGAATAATGCTGGAATTTGCCAAAAGTAATGTGCTTGGTAAAGACGACGAGTTTATTTCACAATATTATGAGCGGATACGCATTATGCTCGAATTGTGCGGCAAGTCTTATAAAAATGAATCGCAGGAAGAAAAGAAGGAAGTTATTGCACGAATCAGAGAAGAGGACAGACCTTTGTTTCTTCTGTTTGTACGTCACGCAGAGAGAGCAGAAAGGTTGTATGATCAGATGCAGAAAGCCAGAAAAGAGTTAGAGCATCTTGAATATCAGTTGGAAACTGTTAATGCTGTTCGTTCAGAGCTTTCAGATAAGCTGGAAAAAACATATGCAGAAAAATCAGAATTGAATCGCAGACTTCAGACGACATATGAAGAAAAACGTCAAAGAGGCGATGAAATCAACAGGCTTAAAAAAGAGCTGGAAGAAGAGAAAAGAAAAGAAGAAAAAATCAAAAATTCGTACTCATATAAAATCGGAAAGACAATTACCTATATTCCGAGAAAGATAAGAAAAATTGCCAGAAAGTAGTGTACTGCATTGAAGTGAAAGAAATATTATTCAAAAGGAGAAACAAATGCCGAAAGTATCAATTATTGTACCAACGTATAATGTGGAGAATTATTTAAGAGAGTGTATGGAAAGCATTGTCCGTCAGACGCTGAAAGATATCGAAGTAATCTGTATCAATGACGGATCAACGGACGGTTCGCTTGCAATCCTGAAAGAGTATGCGGATAAGGACGACAGAATCGTTCTTGTAGATAAGAAGAATGAAGGATACGGTGTGGGAATGAACATCGGTCTGGATAAAGCGACGGGCGAGTATATCGGAATCGTTGAGCCGGATGATTTCGTCCCGCTTAACATGTATGAAGATCTTTATAATGTTGCGAAGGAAAATGATCTTGATTTTGTAAAAGCGGATTTTTATCGTTTTACCAGAAATGAAAATAACGGAAACATGTCGCTGACTTACAATCATCTCGATTCAACAGGCGAAGACTATAATGTGGTGATCGATCCTTTTGAAAAACCATATATTACGAAGTTTATCATGAACACATGGAGCGGTATCTACCGCAGAGAATATATTGAAAAATACCATATCCGTCACAATACGACGCCGGGCGCGTCATTCCAGGATAATGGATTTTTCTGGCAGACATTCATCTATGCAAAACGGTGTATGTTCCTTGATAAACCTTACTACATGAACCGGCGGGACAATCCGAATTCATCAGTGAATAATAAACAGAAAGTTTACTGCATGAATGTTGAGTATGATTTTGTACGGGATATCTTTATGCAGAAGGGCAATGAGGAACTCTGGGACCGCTATAAGGCATATTACAACTATAAGAGATATTACAGTTATGTCTTCACGATCGGACGCATCAGTGATGAGTTTAAGAAAGAATATGTAGAGAGGATCAGCAAAGAGTTTAAGCGTGCATTTGACCTGGATGAGATTGATATGAGCGTCTTTACTCCGCTGGCTCAGGAAAGACTGAATCTGCTTGTGAAGGATCCTAACGGTTATTATCAGAAATATGCTTTATTTGAAGGAACTTCAGCGACAGATAAGATCAAGCAGCTGGAGAGAGAACTCAGCGAGGTACGTAAATCTACCACCTTCAAAGTCGGTAAGGCTCTTTTAACAGTGCCGCGCTCTATTAAGAGAAAACTGACAAAACGTAAATAGAATGGGGAAATATTATGGAAAAGCCATTAGTATCAGTTATCATACCGGTTTATAATGTAGAACAGTATTTAAGGCAGTGCCTGGACAGCGTGGTAAATCAGACGCTGAAGGATATTGAGATTATCTGTGTGAATGACAGTTCCACAGATAATTCTCTTGCAATCCTGAATGAATATGCGGCAAGAGACAGCAGGATCAAAGTAATCACTCAGCCGAACGGAGGAGCAGGGGCAGCGAGAAATAACGGTTTGTCTGCATCAACGGGAAAATATCTTTCTTTCCTGGATTCCGATGATTTCTTTGAACCGGACATGCTGGAGCTGGCATATGAGAAGGCAGAGGAAGACAAGGCGGATTTTGTTGTATTTCAGTCCGATCAATATTACACAGATGACGATAAATTCGTTCAGGTGGCATGGACGCTGCGTGAGAAGGAAATCCCGCCGTATACACCGTTCAGTCACAGACAGATGACAGACAATATATTTAAAGTGTTTGTCGGATGGGCATGGGATAAGCTTTATAACAGAGATTTCGTAGAACGGAATCATCTGCTCTTTCAGGAACAGAGAACAAGCAATGATATGCTGTTCGTATTCAGTGCAGTTGCAATTGCGAAAAGAATTACAGTGGTGAAGAAGATTCTTGCTCATCAGAGAAGAGACGCGAAAGACTCTCTCTCGAAAACAAGAGAAAACTCCTGGTACTGTTTCTATGACGCACTGCTTGCGCTTCGGGAAAGATTGAAGACGGAAGGACTCTATAGAGAACTGGAAAAAGACTTTATCAATTATGCGCTTCACTTCTCCTTGTGGAATATCAGAACTTTAGCTGAACCGATGAAATCTAAGCTGATTGATAAGATGAAATCAGAATGGTTTGCTGAATTGGGAATAGCCGGTAAAAGTGGTGATTATTTTTACAATCAGAAGGAATTCAAAGAGTACAGCAGACTATAAGCTAGATAAATCAAGGGAATATGTCTGCCGGAAAATGACGTGAACAACAGATGCCCCGCAGAAGAAGTTGATCAGGCTTCTTCTGCGGGGTACTGTTTTATGGAACCTGTTTTGCTCTGATACTTCAGTTAACAGAAAATGGCAGCCAATATGCATTTCCCTCAAAATTATCGTCCCAGAGGTCATAGTAATAAATGCGGAAATCATCGGCATCGCCAGGCACAACGTAAATTAAATTACCTGTTAAGCTGTTGTTTATTTCTATTTGATACTCTGCAGGAAGCTGCTCTGTGGCAAATTCACTTTCAGGAAAAATAGTGGAGCTTTCATCTGCACCGTTATATCCAAGCTCAAAATCAGTATCAGACATCGGAATATGATTGTCATCGATAAATGTGTTTTTAACAGTGATATTAACAACAAGAAAAGTGTCTGTATCGCTTGAAGGAACATATCCATCAATTTCAGAAACCATTTCCGCTGAATTGACTGCCATGTCAAAAAAAGCGGTAGACATAGTGTCGCCTTCATTCAACTCAAATGTCTCTCCATATTCTCTGCCCTGCGACTGAATAGCAGTGGCTGCATCATTGGCAGCGGAACAACCGGAAAATACAGAAACAGCTGCAACAAGTAAACAAACTAAAAGAGTTCTTTTCATATATAATTCCCCCCGGATATAAAGGTAAAAATTAATGTTACAGTCGACTACCACTGCGGATCTTCCTTATCAAAAACGGAGCCTGTGTGAATATGGCAGCCGGAAACGATAGTGTAATAACAGGCTGTTTATAGTAGAAACACAGTTCCATATGTTGATGAAAAGACAGGTTCCCACTATAATATAAAAAATCTTCGGTACAATTCTGTTCCTGGCCCAGGCAAGAGAGACAAGGCCGACTACCAGTCCAAGCAGCGGATGTGCAGAGCAGGAAACGATCGTCAGGATCAGATAGAAGAGTACCTCATACCGATAGGGACAGTTTTCCAGATCTGTCAGAAACGGTATCCGCTTATTAGATGAAGAAGACTCGATAACAATCTCTGAATCCGCCGCAGGAGTCGTCGAGTTCGGTTCAGACGGAGAAGGCATATATTCAGAGTTCGTCTCTTGAGCGCTCTTCTCATGCGTCTTCATCAGCTGGCTTTCCGGAACCTGGTAGATCTCTGCAAGTTCCCGGATCTGCCGGCTGGTCGGCTGGGAGGCGCTTTTCTCCCATCGGGAAATAGTCTGGCGTGAGACATGCAGCATTTCCGCAACATGCTCCTGTGTCAATCCACTTTTTCTTCGGGCCTCTTTTAGTCTTTCAATATTCATAAATGTCCCCCTTTATCCTGTCCCGTAACACACAATCGAGTCTTGAATCCGTTCAGAAAAATACAAATTCTCTTATTATTCTATCATATATATAGAAAGATTGTTGTAAAAAAGAAAGGAAAATTAGAGATAATTGCGGGCATGAAAGCTGAAAAAATAATATGTGTTTAAAATAATGCAAAATAAAACTGAATATTATGTATCAAATTTTTAACATTTGCTAAATTTTGTAACATGTAAAAAATTGGTACACAATGTTACATTTTTGGTATGGAAAAACGAAACAAATTGTGTAATACTCCCAAATATAAAGTGCGCACATACTTTAGAGAGAGGAGGGGCAGGCGTTAAGACTGTCCATGGATCTATGCGCCTGTTAGTTATACGAAATGGATAATGGAATGAAACAATTTTTTCGCACGGTCGCGCTGATTCTATGTTTCACGGTTACGCTCTCAGGAATCCCCGTATATGCGGATGAGAACACAAAGGCTGGAGAAAGTATAGAACAGCCTGCCGAATCGGATGAAGACTTAATTGCGGATGAGGAAACCGGATCTACAGGAAAGCTGACAGAAGATGCTCAGACGGATGCGGAAAAAGGTATGGTAACTGCAGATGAGGAAGCTGCCCCGATCCAGATATCCGAGGAAGATCTGCCTCTCGATACGGCAGATGTGGTGGGCGAGATCGAGGAACTGCGGAATGAGTCATCCAAGAGTTTTCTGCTAAGTGACGGATCGTTTTCAGTTGCAACCTATGATACAGATGTCCATTACCAGAGCGAGGATGGGGAATGGGAGGAGATTGACAATTCCCTGACAGCTGACCAGAGTTCCGGAGACGGGAATGGATTTTCCAACCAGGAAGGCCGGGTACGGTTTAAATTTGCTGAGAACTCCAATCAGAACTATCTGGTGCGGATGAAGCAGGGACCGACCCACCTCTATATTTCATTGCCGGACCGTCAGAAAAACAAGGACGTGTCTGTGATTTCAGAAACTGAGTCGGAGAGCGTAGCAGAGAACACAGATAGCGATGATCCGGCAGGGAGCCAGATGTCTGTCCCGGATATCTATTCTTCCGTCACCTATGAGGATATCCTGCCGGACACGGATATTCAGTATATTACAGGCGGCAGCTCTCTGAAAGAGAATATTATCGTAAAAGCTCCCGGTGAAGCCTATCAGTATGATTTTGAGATCAAGACTAACAAGCTGGATGTCCGGGAGGAAGACGGAGTCCTGTCCTTTGTGAATATAGACGACGGCAGTGTCTTATATACCATCCCCCAGATGTACATGACAGATGCGGATGGAAATCAGTCTGACGCTGTATCATGGGAGATTACCGAACAAAAGAATAAGAAGCTTACCCTGCAGATTACAGCAGATGCGGAATGGATCAATGAACCGGAACGGAAATTCCCGGTTACGATCGATCCGTCACTGGAAGCAACGAGCAGCAGTACCGGGGATGATCAGCGGATCGTGCGGAACCAGTATGTCTGCAATGGACACGCCGGAACAAGTTATGCCGGAAACGGGGCGGGCTTCCTTGGGTATGACAGCTCCGGCGACTATAAATACCGGACGTTTGTACAGTTTAAAAAGCTGCCGAAGCTTCCGGCAGACAGTGTGATCAATCAGGCAAAGTTCTTCTACGGACAGATGAGTTACGATCATGTTGATATGCCGAATCTGACAATTGCTGCAAAGGAAGTGACGACAGACTGGAACTGGGGAACATCAATTACATGGAACTCCCAGCCGGGCTTTACAAATACAGTTCTGGATTATCAGACTCTGTCAACAGGCACCCGGGGGAAATATATCGGCTGGGATATTACAAAACTGATCAAACGCCATTATGAGGACAAAGATAACACAACTAATGCCACCTCATCCTTTGCGCTGGTGACCTATGATGAGAGTGAGCTGACCAATGTTCACTGTGCCAAAGCTCAGATCGTTCAGGAAAACAGTGCGGGTTACTTCTCAAGTGCAGAGCCGGTACTGGCTATTGCTTACCGCAGTACACGGGGACTGGAAGGCTATTATACTTATGCCGACCAGTCAGCAGGCAGAGCAGGGAACGGCAGCGTAGGAGATTATACTTCCCAGCTGACCTTTGAGAAAGAGATCCTGTCAAACAAGGGATCTGTGATGGATTTTACATTAAGCCAGATCTACAATTCGGCATGTTCCGAGGATAACTTTACCTTTAAGGACGGCAATATCTTAACAAAGACATTCAATAAGATGAAGACCTGCTGCGGATGGAAGCTGAATATCCAGGAGACGATCATAGAGAAGACCATCGGCGGGACGCTGTATTATATCTACAATGACAGCGATGGGACCGAACATTACTTTAAGAAGAACTCCAGTACAGGGAAGTTCGAGGACGAAGACGGTCTGAAGCTGACGATTGAAAAGAGCGATTCTGCCATGTACACCATGGTTGATGAGAAAGGGAATAAGAAGTTCTTCAGGTACGGGTTCCTGACTCAGATCAAGGACGCTAATGAAAATAAGATTAATCTCATCTACAATGGAAAAACATATGACAGCAGCAGTACGGACTGGTATCCGGCGAATTCAAATAATAATCAGGTGACTGGCATTGTACAGGTGAATACAGCCAGTCCGTCAAGTGTGATCCGGATTGCCACACTGTCCTATGACTCCAATGGTTATGTAACTCAGATCCGGGACGGAAATAACCGGAAAACTACTTACACCTACTCCGGGAAGAACCTGGTGAAGATCACCCATCCAGACGGAACGTATGCACAGTACACCTATGACAATCACTATCTGACGAAAGCTTATGACGCTGAATCAAAGACAGGAGTGAAATACGGATATAAGAAGGATAAGAACGGATGGAAAGTCAGTTCCATCTCAGAATATGCCGTAAATGACAGCGGTTCAGAAGTAAGCGGCGCTGTGATCGATGTGGATGGTTCCAACCTGACCTCGACTCTGTACCGGGACCGCGGAGCCGACGGGAAATCCGGGACTTCCGACGATATCGTGACAGAGGTTGTATTTGACTATGCCGGGCGTACAGTAAATGAGAGCAGCACCGATACAACAAGGAAAAAACTATACGGGGCGGCTACTACTTCCTTCACGGGAACAGGGAATACAAATACCAGCAACAAAGTCTCTTCGGATATCGTTGTAGGAACACATGGTGTAAATCTGCTCCCATATGGAGGATTTGAAGGCGGGGATACAGGATGGACATATGAAAAATATGCGTCTGTTCCATCTGCGATCAGTGTATATATCAGTTCCGCCAACGAAGCAGAAGGAATCCGCAGCGGACAGAAGAGCGCGAAGATCAACTTCGGTTCCGCACAGGCCGACTCCAACGGTGATCTGAAGTGCGTTCTGAAAAAGGACGTTACCCTGACCGGTGGAATGACTTACACTTTCTCCGGGTACTTTAAAGCTACGGATACCGCTAAGCTGCCTTCCGGAAGCCGGGTATGGCTGCAGATTCTGGACAGCAATGGAAACCGGAAAGCCACAAGCGCCATCATCAAACAGCCTACCTCAGCGGATATTGAGGACGGCTGGTCAAGACTCAGCGCCAGGATCAATGTGGCAGGAACAGGAACGTACAGCGTGCAGGCTGTCGTAGAAAAGGCAAAGGGGCCGGTCTACTTTGACGACTTCCAACTGGAAAACAGCACAGCCCCGTCGAAATACAATCTGCTGGATAACGGAGATGCGGAATGGAGTTCCGGCTGGAGCACGAACCACAAAGCAGAGTATTATGCATCAGCAAAGCTGACCGGGAGCCGGGGGCTGCGTATCCAGGGGGATCCGGACGAACTCCGGTATTCTGCTTACACGCTGAATATGAACGAAAGCTCGAACAATACATTCGTGCTTTCCGGATGGAGTAAAGGGTTTTCCATACCGGAAACCACATCTGATGTGAACAAGCGGTATTATGGCCTGAAACTGGATATCATTTATTCAGATAATACAAAGGAGATCCATCATGTTCCGTTCAGTGATACAGTGACGGCCTGGCAGTATACCAGCGGGAATATCGTCCCGAAGCAGCAGGACAAGACAATCAAACAGATCATTGTTTACTGTGTCTACTCAAAAAATGCAAATACGGCATACTTTGATAACATCTCCCTGCGGAAAGAACCAGTAGAAACATATAAGTACGACTCTAAGGGAAATGTGGTGGCGGTTAACCAGCCGGATACAGAAACCGTCAATTACCAGTACAGCGGGGCTGACCTGATCTCTTCTACTTCGGCAGGAAGCGGGAAATATGAGTATAAGTATGACAGCCGTCATAATATAACATCAGCGACTAACGATTCTGTAAAGGCGTCTTATACCTATAACAGCAGCGGCGCCATGACCGGGACTGAACTGGCGTCTACGAAAAATACCGGCGGCAAGAAGATGACAAGCTCTGCTGTCTATAGTACAGACAGCAACTATCTGAAAACAGCAACGGATAATACAGGCGCGGTAACGAAGTATACGACAAACAACTACGGCCTGACCAGCAGAGTGGAGGATGCTGCCGGGAATGCCCTGGATTATGAATATGATACCGGCAATGACAGGAACACTTCCGTCAGCCAGTCCGGAAAGGCCAGGATCGCTCTGGAATACAAAAAAGGTCAGCTGTCCCGGCTGGATCGCTGCGGATATCTTCCCGGGGGAGATACGGAGCAGAAGCAGACCTATCAGTTCGCCTATGATGCTTTCGGAAATCAGATATCTGTGAAAGCGGGGAATTATGTCCTTGAGACGAATGAATATGCAGCGAACAACGGGAACCTGAAAAAAACGACTTACGGTAACGGAGATACCGTAGAATACGAGTATGATATATTTGACAGGATCACTGCCGAAAAGTACAATGGAATTGTCAAGTACCGCTATGTATATGACAGCGAAGGTGATCTGTCCAGTAAAGTTGAGGTAGATGCATCCGGGAATACAGTCAATACGGTATATTATGAATACGACAGCCTGGACCGTCTGATCCGCAGCTGGGAGGAACGGACCGAGGATGGAAAACGTACGGAGACCCAGCGGACCCAGCACATCTACGATAAGGAAAATCGGATCAAGAGCCAGTCCTGGAGGGTTGGAAGTCAGCCCACAAGGACAGAATCCTATGAGTACAACACAGCAGACGGCAGCCTCAGGAAGATGACTACCGCTGCCGGAGAAACGGTAAGCTTTACCTATGACCATCTGAAACGGATTACAGGGCAGAGCGGAACAGTGCTCAGCGCTGCAGCAACCTATCGGGATCTGGACAGCACCAGGACCACGGATCAGATCTCGGAATTCAAATATACCGGACTGAAGGATGCACTGACTTACAGTTATACTTATGATACAGTTGGAAACATTACTCAGATCAAAGAGAATAACCAGATACTGGCTGAGTATACTTATGACAGCCAGAACCAGCTCATCAAAGAAGAACTTCCGCAATCGGGCCTGACTTATGAATATATCTATGATACCTACGGAAATATCCGCAGTGTAAAAAAGACGGAAGAGGGCGGCAGTGCAGAAACGAAAGAGTACCAGTACGGTGATACTACATGGCTGGATTTATTAACCAGTTATGACGGAAACAGTATCTCCTATGATAACAGCGGGAATCCTCTGAACTGGTACAGCGGCGGGAAACAGTGGCAGCTGGGATGGACAAACGGCGAACTGACCTCAGTAACAGACAGCGATGGAACTTCTATCTCCTATGGATACGATATGGATGGTATCCGGGATGAGAAGACGGTAAACGGCGTCAGGCATGAGTATGTGACCCAGGGCGGCAATGTTGTACTGGAGACGTGGGAAGATAATACGCTTGAATTTATCTACGGGGGAGACGGAAAACCATATGCTCTGATCTATAACGATGTAAAATATTACTACGTTACAAATCTCCAGGGCGATGTAGTAAGGTTAGTAGATGCATCTGGAAACACGGTTGCTTCCTATGAGTACAACGGCTGGGGAGAAGTGCTGAAAGCAGAAAGCAGTGGAACGAATGATATAGCGGAGATTAATCCGATTCGGTATCGTGGGTATTATTATGACACTGAGACGGGATTATATTATCTGGGCAGCCGATATTATGATCCGTCAATATGTAAGTTTATTAGTCCGGATGATATTGACACATTAGCTGAAGAGCATGAAAACTTTACACAATATAATATGTATTCTTATTGCTTTAATAATCCGATAAGCTGCCGGGACGAGGAAGGTACATGGCCAAAAGCATCAACATCCATAATGATTGGAGTAGGAGTAATTGCATTAGCTGCTGCTGCAACTATTGTAACTGGAGGAGCAGGCGCCGGGGTGGCAGGATATATTGCAGCAGGTGCACTAAAGGGAGCAATCATAGGCGGAGCAGCAGGAGCAGTTGGTGGAGCCGGAGGCGGCGCCATTCATCATAGAGTATCTACGGGAAGCTGGAAGGGAGCTGGAAAAGCAGCACTAAAGTCTGGAGCAAGAGGATTTATGACGGGCGCAATCACGGGAGCAGTTATCGGAGCCGGAGGGCGTGGAATTAAAACTGCGAGGAGCATAAAAGTCGCAAAATCAAGTTTACCAATACGATCAAAGAGATACTCATCAGCAGTTCGCCTGAGAAAGGGAAAAATTGTTCAAAGAAGATATTATAATATAAAAGGAAAAGCACACTATGATTTGGACTATATAAATCATGGCAATCCTAAAGCACATGCGGAGCATCATGGACATAAAATAACATATAAAAAGAAATTTACTAGAAGCAAAACGCCGATAAATCCATGGTGGTGGAGGTGGTTAAAAAAATGACAGTTAAAGAATTTATAAAATTAACCGAAGAATATAGAGAAATTGAATTTCAATATAGAGGGGAACACTATATGATTGGAATTTATTGGGTGAAAAATGGTTTTTTCTCATTTAAGGGGCACGTTGTGTATTGCTTTTATCCTCCGAATGCGGACAAGAAAGACATAAGGGAATATGCCAGTGTAGAAGAACTGCTTGATACAAAGGTGGAAGATAAGAAGCTGAAAGATATTTTAGATTCTATTGAGATACTTGACATGTTTTGACTGTAACGCGGGGCTGTCTGGAAAGGTCAGCCCTGCCAAGGAATAGCTGAGAAAATAATCACCTGGATATTGTGGGTAAACGAAGCAAATTGATTTCATGAAGAGAGGAATATCTAAAGACATTTATGGAATTTCACCGGGATGATATGGAGCCGGATGAGATTGAGGATGTATTTCCAGATATAGATCCCAAAACGCTTTCCTTTACTGAAATGGCAGATTATCTGAAGATAAAGCGTCTGGGCGTCAGTATAGAGGAAGAACCGGACGAATTATCCATTGAGCTTGACCTGAGCTTCAATCCTGAAGCAACGGATTATGTGCTTCTGGTTGTTTTTAACGAGAAAGAAGAGATTATCCATGTCGCTTCGGAAAGCTAAGAATATCATCCGGGAGTTCGCCTGAGAAAGGAGAAAATAATCACTTGGATATTATGAGTGAACGAAGCAAATTGCTTTCACGAAGAGGAAAGGGAAAACAGATGGAAAAAAAAGAAGTTCAGAAATTTATAAAGAATAAAATGAAAGAATTGGGCTTTCGCTCACGTGGAAATGGACTTTATAAAATATTAGATGATAATTATCTGATTGGAATATATATGGATCATCATCCATATTGCAAAGGATATTTTATTGAATATGGAGTTATTTATCTTCCGGATGACGAGAAAATGCCTTTCCGAGGGGATTTTGACTGGAGTAGTAGATTCTTTTTTACAACCGATCCTGAAGATGATCTTTCAAAATATCACTTTGATGTTGATGAAGCAGATGAAAATTTTTATAA
>DXCZ01000046.1 GCA_019115765.1 Candidatus Mediterraneibacter stercoripullorum
ATCATCGGGGCAGGTGTTACCGGATCTGCAATCGCCAGAGAACTGGCAAGATACAGTCTCAGGACCGCAGTAGTCGAGAAGGATGAGGATGTGTGCTCCGGCACATCCAAGGCGAACAGCGCTATTGTGCATGCGGGATTTGATGCGGTACCCGGCACTTTGAAAGCAAAGCTGAATGTAGAGGGTAACCGGATGATGGAGAAGCTTTCTGAAGATCTTGATTTTCCCTTTAAGAGAAACGGATCCATGGTACTCTGCTTCTCAGAGGAGGAGAAGCCCGGGCTTGAGGAACTGCTGGAGCGGGGAAAGGCAAACGGAGTGGAAGGACTGCAGATCATAACCGGAGATGAGGCAAGAGAAATGGAGCCAGCTCTTTCAGATGAAGTTGTATACGCTCTGCATGCGCCCACCGGCGGGATCGTGTGTCCCTTCGGTCTGACGATCGCACTGGCCGAGAATGCTTCGGAAAACGGAGTGGAGTTTCTGTTTAACCGGCAGGTTGACCTTGTTGAGAAGACTGAGGAAGGATATGTGGTACATACATCACTTGGGGATCTGTCTGCGAAATACGTTGTAAATGCGGCAGGTGTGTATGCGGATCGGATCCACAACATGGTATCAGAGAATAAGATACAGATCATTCCAAGACGAGGTGAGTATGTACTTATGGATAAGGAGGCCGGCGGCCTGATTTCGCATACTATATTCCAGCTTCCCGGAAAGCTGGGCAAGGGGGTTCTTGTCACGCCGACAGTTCACGGGAATCTCCTGGTCGGACCGAATGCTGTGGATCTGGATGATAAGGAGAATACATCCACTACGGCGGAGGGACTGGATGAGATCCGACAGAAGGCGTTAAAAAGTGTAAAAGGTATACCGTATTATCTGACCATTACGTCTTTTGCCGGGCTGAGAGCCCATGAAGTAAAAGATGATTTTATCATCGGAGAGGCTGAGGATGCAGAGGGATTCTTCGATGCAGCCGGTATCGAATCTCCCGGGCTGTCCTGCGCGCCGGCGCTTGGCAGATACGCGGCGGAGATGATCGCGGCAAAGGCAGGGGCGGATAAGAAGGCTGATTTCAAAGGTACGAGGAAAGGATTCATCCGGGCGGCAGAGCTGGATCCGGAAGAGCGGGGAAAACTGATCCGTGAGAAGCCGGAGTATGGAAATATTATCTGCAGGTGTGAGAATATAAGTGAAGGAGAGATCAGAGACGCTATCCGCAGGACGCCAGGTGCTGTATCTCTTGACGGGATCAAAAGACGTGTACGACAGGGAATGGGCCGGTGCCAGGCGGGATTCTGTACACCAAAGGCTATGAACATTCTGGCGGAGGAACTGCATGTGGATATCCATACTATCTGCAAGAACAAGGAAGGTTCGGAATTCTTAAAAGGCTGAGACGGAGGAAAGACTATGTTATATCATGATATTGTAATAATCGGCGGAGGTCCGGCAGGACTTGCCGCGGCGGCTGCGGCAAAGGAAGCCGGGATCTCGGATATTCTGATCCTGGAGAGAGACGAGATGCTGGGAGGGATCCTGAATCAGTGTATTCATAATGGTTTCGGTCTTCATACATTTAAGGAGGAGCTGACCGGACCGGAGTATGCACAGCGCTATATAGACCGTGTGCTGGAGGAGAAGATCAGCTATAGACTTCATTCCATGGTGATCGATATCAGCAGAGACAGGCAGGTTACATACATCAGCAGAGAGGAAGGACTGGTGCGTCTGCAGGCCGGAGCCGTTATCCTCGCCATGGGATGCAGGGAACGGCCCAGAGGTGCCCTGAATATTCCCGGGTACCGGCCGGCGGGAATCTATTCTGCAGGTACTGCCCAGCGGCTTATGAATATAGAAGGATATATGGTGGGAAAAGAAGTGGTCGTGCTTGGATCCGGTGATATCGGACTGATCATGGCCAGAAGAATGACTCTGGAAGGTGCTGTGGTGAAGCTAGTAGCTGAGCTGATGCCTTATTCCGGAGGCCTGAAGAGGAATATTGTCCAGTGTCTGGACGACTATGGGATCCCTCTGAAGCTGAGCCATACCGTAGTGGATATCCATGGAAAAGAACGGGTGACCGGAGTGACCATTGCCCAGGTGGGGGCAGACAGGAAACCTGTGCCCGGCACGGAAGAGTATTACAGCTGCGATACTCTGCTCTTATCCTGCGGCCTGATCCCTGAAAACGAACTGAGCAGACAGGCGGGACTGGAGATGGACCGGATTACTTCCGGGCCGGTAGTAGGAGATGACCTGGAGACCAGTGTGGAAGGAGTCTTTGCCTGCGGAAACGTGCTTCACGTACACGACCTGGTGGACTATGTGTCAGAGGAGGCAGCCAGGGCCGGACGGCAGGCAGCCCGCTTTGTCCGGGAACCCCGGAAGAAGGAGAAAAAACAAGAGGCCATCCTTAAAGCGGAAAATGGCGTACGTTATACCATCCCTCAGCATCTGAATGTGGACCGGATGGATGATCAGATCGTAGTGAGATTCCGTGTGGACAACATTTACCAGAATAAGAGTGTTGTAGTTTACTTTGACGGAAAGGAAACCATGCGCCGGAAGAAAAGAATCCTTGCACCGGGTGAGATGGAGCAGATCACACTGAAGAAATCCGGATTCAGTGACTGCCCGGATGTAAAAGAAATCAGGATCTGTTTGGAGGATTAGCATATGAAAAGAGAACTTACATGCATCGGATGTCCTCTCGGCTGTGCACTTACCGTTGAAATTGATAACAGCGGAGATATCCAGGTCACGGGATATACATGTGCCAGGGGAAAGGACTATGCCATAAAAGAAGTTACATGTCCCACGAGAATCGTGACTTCTACGGTTCCGGTAGACGGAGGTATGATCAGCAGAGTTTCTGTAAAAACAGAACACGATATTCCCAAAGATAAAATATTTGATGTGATGGATGAAATCCGCAGAACAGCTGTAAATGCTCCGGTCAGAATCGGAGATACGGTGATCGAAGATTGTGCGGGAACTGGTATTTCGGTGATTGCAACGAAAAACGTAGAGTCTGTATGACAGAAAGGGAACGCCATATGATAGTGAAAAGATATGTAGGGATTGAACCGACAGACAATGGTTATATGATTCACACAGATACGGCGGATATTATGCTTGTATTTATGACGGACGATATCATCCGGATCCGTGTATCCTTTGACGGCAGATTTGAGGAAGCATCTTATGCACTTGTCACGACGGCCTGGGAGGATTCTCTGGATCAGCTCTTTGCGGAAGAAAGGAAGCGGATTCATGCTAAGAAAGTGGAATGTGAGGAAAATGAAAATGAACTTGTTTTCCAGACAGAAACGCTCGTGCTGAAACTGAGGAAGGATCCTCTGGGGTTTATTTTGCAGGATAAGGATGGACAGATAATCTACGAAGATCTGAAGAGCCGTGCGTTTGAGATCGACCAGCTGGGACGCCGGACCCATTATTCGAAGATTGAGTATGGAAAGGATCACTTCTATGGATTTGGTGAAGAGTCCGGACATATTGATAAAGCAGGAAGACATATGCGGATGTGTCCTAAAGATGCGATCGGCCTGGATCCGGAAAATGGAGATCCTATGTACAAGCTTATTCCTTTCTACATTCGGATAAATGAAGAACTGCTCCATGCAGTGGGATTGTTCTACAACAACTCATATGACTGCGCATTTGATATGGGAAATGAGAGGAGCGGATACTGGGACAGCTACTGTTATTATAAGACAGAAGGCGGAGATATCGATCTGTTCCTGATCAACGGGCCGAGGATCGCTGATGTGATCAGCCGTTATACCATGCTTACAGGTACAACGGCAATGCCAACCAAACAGTCTCTGGGATATACGGCATCTACCATGTACTATGCGGAACTGGATGAAAATTGTGATCAGGAGATCTACAAGGTGATCGAGAAGCATAAACAGGAGAATATCTATGTGGATAACTTCTGGCTTGCCAGCGGATACTCTTCTGGCGAAGAAGACAATCTTCGCTATACTTTCAACTGGAACCGCAAACGATTCCCGGATCCGGAAGGATTTTTCGATAAAATGAACGAGATGGGAATCAACGTAATCCCTAATACAAAACCGGGAATCCTGCAGAACCATCCCTACAGGCATGTGTTTGAAGAAAATCATGCTTTTATCAGGCAGGCAGACAGTGATGAGGCTTATGTCGGGCGTTGGTGGGGCGGTCCTGGAAGATTTGTAGATTTCACATCCAAAGCGGGAAGAGACACCTGGAAACATCTGCTGGAAGAGAATATTCTGAAAAAAGGGACCAAAACCGTATGGAATGACAACTGTGAATTCGATGGTGTGGAGGACAGGAATGCCCGCTGCGATAAGGAAGGTCTCGGAGGAACCATGGCTGAGCTGAAGATCATTCAGTCCAATATGATGGCATACATGGCGAAAGAAGCTATTCGTGATGTATACCCGGAGGAGAGGCCGTATATCATCAGCCGTGCCGGGTACGCCGGAATACAGCGCTACGCTCAGGTGTGGGCTGGAGATAACCTGACGGACTGGAAGACGCTGAAATTCAATGTGGCAACGATCCTTGGAATGGGGATGAGCGGTGCAGCCAATAACGGATGTGACATCGGCGGATTTGCCGGACCGGCGCCGGAAGAAGAACTGCTTCTGCGTTGGATCCAGAACGGAATCTTTCAACCCAGATTCTGTATCAATTCCGCTAATTCTGATAATACGGTAACGCAGCCCTGGATGTATGAGAATGTGGTGGATCATGTGCGGGAGGCATTTGCCCAGAGATATCGGATGCTGCCTTATCTGTATTCCCTTATGTGGGAGGCACACAGAGATGGTATGCCTGCCATGAGGCCGCTGTTCCTGGAGTTCCCGGATGACCGGAATACCTATTCCGATAAAAACCTGACCTTTATGTTCGGGCCCTCCGTACTCGTGGCAAATGTGCTGGAGAAAGGTGAGGAGTTCAGGGAGATTTATCTTCCTGCCGGAAGCAGATGGTACGATCTCGGAGATAATCTGAGAGAGTATGCAGGAGGACAGACAATCTTCCTGCCTGTTGATCAGTCATCTATCCCGATGTTTTTGCGAGACAGTGCTGTATATATTACCAGCGAGGACGTTCATCATATTCTCAGCGACCAGATACGGACGCTGGATATCCTTGTCAGCGCGGCTCATGATGTCAGTTTTGTATACTATGATGATGACGGACATTCCAGAGAATATGAGAAAGGTATCTGTGCGGAGACGCAGATCAGTGTTACGAGCGGTGACCGGGTTGCCATCCGGTTTGAAAAACACGGCGCTTATCAGGGGACATGGGAGAAGACAAATCTGCGGGTAGTCAATAAAGAAAAAGGTGCCTACTGGGTGACCGTGGACGGAAGAAAGATCAAAAGCTTCCTTACAATAGAAGATTATGACGAAGCAGAAGAAGGATGGTATTATAACCTTACTGACCGTACGGTTATGGTAAAATATGCAAAGCCGGAAAAAGATGACTTCTCCGTGGTGGTCAGTTTTGAGAAGTTCGACCTGATCGGAATGGAAAATAACGGATAAAAATGTGAACTTTCTGTGAAAGGGGACGTAGTAAAATGCGATTTTACTACGTCCCCAATTGAAGTTAGAACCGGAAATCTCTTCGGTTATCCTGCTCGATCAGCCGCAGGTTCTCGAGTACGATCTTTCTTGCTTTTTCATTCGGCACGTTTAATACTTCTTTATCGATCAGTTTGTCTCCGATGGCTTTTGTTTCTGGAGAAGCATAGTCCATCAGGTATTCCTTCAGGGTCATCAGTGCGTTGGGATGACAGCAGTTCTGTATCTGTCCGCTTTTGCACAGGGACATGAAACGGTCGCCGGTGCGGCCTTCCCGGTAGCATGCGGTGCAGAAGCTGGGAATGTAGTCCATTTCCATGAGCCAGCGGACTACCTCATCCAGAGTACGATTGTCGCTGACATCGAACTGTTCGGAACTTTCATCTTCCGGTTCTGGTTCGTAATATCCTCCCACACTTGTACGAGACCCGCCGCTGATCTGGGAGATACCCAGATGAAGAGCACGTTCACGACAGTTCTTTCCTTCGCGAGTGGAGATGATCATGCCAGTGTAGGGGACAGCAATACGAATGCATGCGATGATCTTGAGAAACGTATCGTCATCTATGCCGTTGTCGAATTCCTCCGGGTTGATGTCGTCTGCGTGTTTCAGCCTGGGTACGCTGATGGTGTGAGGACCAACGCCGAAGGCGGCCTCCAGGTGTTCGGCATGCATGAGCAGACCGGCGAATTCATAGCGGTATTTATCCAGTCCGAAGAGAACACCGAGACCAACATCATCGATTCCACCCTCCATGGCACGGTCCATGGCTTCGGTGTGGTAGTTATAGTCGTGCTTTGGCCCGGTCGGATGAAGTTCCAGATAGCTTTCCTTGTGATAGGTCTCCTGGAAGAGGATATATGTACCTATTCCGGCTTCTTTCAACAGACGGTAGTTGTCAACAGTGGTCGCTGCAATATTGATATTTACACGGCGGATGGCGCCGTTTTTATGCTTGATGCTATAGATGGTTTTGATGGACTCCAGGTAGTAATCCATGGTGTTGCGAACCGGATCCTCCCCGGCTTCCAGAGCCAGTCTCTTGTGTCCCATATCCTGAAGAGCGATGACTTCCCGGCGGATGTCTTCCTGGGAGAGCTGTTTGCGGGGAATGTGTTTATTTTTCGCGTGATAGGGGCAGTAGGTACATCCATTGATACAGTAATTGGACAGATACAGCGGGGCAAACATGACGATACGGTTTCCGTAGAAATCCTTTTTGATCTGTTCTGCCAGCTTATAGATCTCCTGATTCTTTTCCTCAAGGGGACAGGCAAGCAGGACAGAAGCTTCTCTGTGGGTCAGTCCTTTCCGTTTCTTCGCTTTTTCGATAATGGCGTCGATCAGTTCTACATTTTCTTTGTTCTCGTCCGCGTAGGCAAGTGTCTCAAGTATTTCTTCGTGATTGATGAAATCGTCTGCACATTTTGAATTTACGTCGTACATGGTGATAATCCTCCTGTGATTTTGATTTTTATTTTCTTATGAAATCATTTTTGCTTTACTGGTGCAGTACCGTTTTGCAGGTGTTGCTTTTGAGCCGGTTTTATCTGATAATGCTGATACTACGGATTCTGTCTGTAAACAGTCGTGAACTGCTGCCTGCACAGTGGCCGGATGGAATGATGATACAGCCGGTATATGGAAGCAGCATTACAGCCTGCTGTTCAGAGAATCTCCCCGGGAGACTGCGATCCGGCAGCCGATGGATTCCATGCGCTGGGCCAGATTGTTCAGGCTCTCGGCAGCTTCATCCCCGGTGCACAGCTTATTGTCGTAGAGCAGATAGTTCTCTCGTACCTGCGGGGGAGAAAGGTTGGGCATGACTACATTCGCCCCGGCCAGGATACCTTTTTCGCGTCCATCCGGCAGGATGGTTCCGAGAGCTGTGGTGGCCGGCAGCAGGACACGGGGGATCATGAGTCTGATCAGTCCAAGCATGAACAGAGTAAGTTCCGCTGTTCCGGCCGGTTCGTTCGCAAACGGTGTGTCATGATGAGGTATGAAAGGTCCGATACCTACCATTTGCGGGTTCAGCTTCTTCAGAAACAGCATGTCATCTGCCAGATTTTCTGCCGTCTGATAAGGAGAACCAACCATAAATCCGGTGCCTACCTGGTATCCGATCTCTTTCAGATCCCACAGACATTTCTGGCGGTGGGCGGCTGTCATCCCGGGGGGATGAAGCCTGCCGTAGTGGCCTGCGTCAAATGTTTCGTGGCGCAGCAGGAAGCGGTCCGTCCCTGCTTCAAAATACTGCAGGTATTCTTCCCGGGACAGTTCCCCGATGGACAGGGTAATGGCGCAGTCCGGCCAGGAAGCGTGTATCTCTGCGATGATATCAGTCATCCGTTCCGGCGTATACCATCTGTCTTCTCCGCCCTGCAGGACGAAGGTCCGGAAGCCAAGCTGGTACCCCTTCCTGCAGCAGGAGAGAATCTGATCTTTCGTCAGCCGATATCGGACAGCGTTTCGGTTACTCTTCCTGATGCCGCAGTAGCAGCAGTCATTTCGGCAGTAGTTGGTAAACTCGATCAGTCCCCGGATATAGATGTCGTGCCCGTAGTGGCGTATCCGCACTGTCCGGGCTTTCTCGAAAAGGTACTCTGCCAGCTCAGGTGTCCTCCCTTGAATCAGAGCAGTCCATTCTTCACGGGTGAGTGTCTGTTTCTGCTCCAGTCTGTCGATCAGCTCCTTACCATAGGAGAATCGGAGTCCCGGAGGGAATACAGATGAATGTGTGCCAGAACAGGAGAGAGTGCGTTTTTCGGTTTTAAATTGAAAATTGTCGTTTTTCATATGGGGCGTTTCCTTCTCATATATTCTTCCCATAGATGGTCTTGGTGCTGACGCCGGGGAGCATACCCAGCTTGCCTGACAGGGCGCTGATTACATTATTGGGAGCGTCTATGGCAACACTGATTATATGAATCCCTTTTTCACGGTATGGTATTCCCATTCTTCCGATCACGTATTCCCCGTACTGGCTCAGCAGATGATTCAGTTCGTCTACCGCTTCCCTAGATTCCAGAATAATCCCGATAAGTGCGATGCGTGTCTCCATCCCTTCACCTCCTTGTCGATTACACAGCGCTTCCGATAGTGTGAGCGCATGTGCCTGAAAATTTCTGATCTGCTGTACAGATCCAGACAGAAAAGTCTTTACAACTGAAACATTTTGAAGGCGGGAATCTTACCGGACAGAAATACCCGGAAAATTCTGAAAAAAGAAAATGCGCCTTGCGGGCGCATCAAAAAGAGGGGAACTATCCCCTGGATTTCGATTTTCAGCGCCTTATTACTCAGGAAAAACCTTCGCAGTCAGAACGTTTCACCAGAATATTATACCAGTAAAGGCAGCAGGATACAATCACAGGAGACAAAAGAATTGATTTTCTCTATCAATCAGGATAAAATAAATTCCAGATATTTCTGTTTAAATATAAAAATACCGGAGGCAACATATATGGCAGATGTGAGAAAACATTTCGTATTCTACGGCCGTGTCCAGGGGGTGGGGTTCCGCTATACTGCAAAATATATGGCACAGTCCCTTGATCTGACCGGCTGGGTCAGAAACGAGTATGATGGGACAGTTACCATGGAAGTCCAGGGACGCGAACCACTGATCAATAAACTTCTGGTGGGACTGAACAATAACCGGTTCATAACTATCGACTGGATCGATACAAAAGAAATCCCGTTGGAGGAAGAAAAGCGGTTCGTAGTGAAGTAGTCGGAATTGTCAGATAACGGCGGGAAAAAGTGACAGGTACTTTTTAAGAGCAAATTCAGAATATTTCGAATATTTATAGGAGGATACATATCATGAAGTTGGGATTTATCGGAACAGGCAACATGGCAGGAGCTATTATGGGAGGTATTATCCGTAAGGGGATGATCTCTCCGGATGAGATCATTGGCTCTGATATCCTTGAAGCCGGAAGAAACCGGGTGAAGGAAGAGTACGGAATCCAGGTTACTGCGGATAACTGTGAGGCCGCTGTAAAAGCCGAGGTGCTGGTCTTATCTGTAAAGCCGCAGTATTACGCTCAGACCATTGCGCAGATCAGGGACACAGTCCGTGAGGATCAGATCGTTGTTACCCTTGCACCGGGCAAGACGCTTGCCTGGCTGGAGGAGCAGTTTGGAAAAAAGGTGAAGATCGTCCGTACCATGCCGAATACGCCGGCGCTTGTCGGAGAGGGGATGACGGCTATGTGTCCAAACGTGTATGTGACAGAGGATGAGAAGCAGTATATCAGAGAGATTCTTGGTGCGTTTGGTAAGGTGGAGATCGTTCCGGAACCGCAGATTGATGCGGTCGTAGCTGTCAGCGGCAGTTCACCGGCCTATGTATTTATGATGATCGAAGCAATGGCTGATGCTGCCGTGGCAGAGGGGCTGCCCCGTGCACAGGCATATGAATTCGCCGCCCAGGCCGTATACGGCAGCGCAAAGATGGTCCTGGAGACAGGAAAGCATCCGGGTGAGCTCAAGGATATGGTATGCTCCCCGGCAGGAACAACTATCGAAGCGGTGCGTGTGCTTGAGAAAGAAGGATTCCGCAGCGCCCTGATTGAGGCTATGAAGGCATGTGCGGATATATCCAGAAATCTGTGATCAAATTTATCCAAAACTATCATTATATTTGTGCCGTCAGACCGGCGGCGGGAGGAAGCGTTTTATGGATATACATGGTTTACAGAAAATAACCCTTCTGGATTACCCGGGAAAGGTAGCCTGCACGGTCTTTCTGGCCGGCTGTAATTTCCGCTGCCCGTTTTGCCATAATGCGTCTCTTGTGACCCATATTGATCCTGGGAAAAAGATTTCTGAGGACGATGTGATAGCTTTTCTTAAGAAACGTTCTGGTGTGCTGGACGGAGTCTGCATCACCGGCGGGGAACCTCTCCTGTCCCCGGGACTGGAGGAGTTTATTCGTCGTATCCGTGAAATGGGATATCTTGTGAAGCTGGACACCAACGGCAGCCAGGCTAACCGTCTGATCAGTCTGGCCGAGAAGGGACTGCTGGACTATGTGGCAATGGATATCAAGAACTCTCCGGAAAAATATGCCATGACAGCCGGACTGGCAGAGTACAGCCTGGAAAATGTCAGAGAAAGCGTCCGATTCCTGATGTCTGGTGTTCTGCCATTTGAATTTAGGACTACTGTGGTACGGGAATTTCATAAAAGGGAAGATTTTGCTTCCATCGGCAGGTGGCTGGAGGGACCGGAAAAATATTTCCTGCAGAGCTTTGTAGATTCCGGCGATCTGATCCGTCCAGGACTGCGGGCGTACACGAAGGAAATCCTGCTACAGGCGCTTGAGATCGTCAAGGAACACATCCCCAATGCGGAGCTCAGAGGCGTGGACTGAGAACGGTCAGAAGCATGTTCACAGTAATAAAAGATAGAAATAAGTTTCTGTGGATACATGAGAGAAAACACCAATATCTGGTTGATGTGAGAAACGTACACACTAGATATTGGTGTTTTTGTTGACATGGAAAAACCAGGATGATAGAATGGATTCAGACGCCGTCCGAAGGGCGGAGCCATACAGAGATTACAGGACGAAATAAGATAAACAGAAAGGGGAGCGGAATATGTATCAGGTTACAAAAAGAGACGGAAAGATTTCAGAATTCAATCTTGTCAAGATCAGTGAAGCCATTCGCAAGGCCTTTGTGGCGCAGGAGCGGAACTATAATCAGGATATCATAGATATGCTGGCGCTGAAAGTGACGGCAGCTTTCGAGCCGAAAATCAGAGATGATCTTGTGGCTGTGGAAGATATCCAGGATAGTGTGGAGTCTGTCCTGATCCAGGCGGGATACGACGATGTTGCGAAAGGCTATATCCTTTATAGAAAACAGAGAGAGAAGATTAGAAACCTGAACTCCACTCTTCTGGACTACAAAGAGATTGTGGACAGCTATGTAAAGGTGACGGACTGGCGTGTGAAAGAAAATTCAACAGTTACCTATTCGGTAGGCGGGCTTATACTCAGCAATTCCGGTGCGGTGACAGCAAATTACTGGCTCTCGGAGATCTACGATGAAGAGATCGGCAGGGCCCACAAGAACGCGGACATCCATATTCACGATCTGTCCATGCTGACCGGCTACTGCGCGGGATGGTCATTAAAGCAGCTGATCCAGGAAGGACTGGGTGGGATACCAGGGAGGATTACATCCGCTCCGGCCAGACACCTGAGTGTCCTATGCAACCAGATGGTGAATTTCCTCGGAATCATGCAGAATGAGTGGGCGGGAGCGCAGGCATTTTCTTCCTTTGATACTTATCTTGCTCCATTTGTAAAGACAGATGATCTGTCCTACCCCGAGGTGAAGAAATGCATCGAGTCATTCATTTACGGGGTGAATATCCCTTCCCGCTGGGGGACCCAGGCGCCCTTCTCCAATATTACACTGGACTGGACGGTGCCGGATGACCTGAAGGATCTGCCGGCTATCGTAGGCGGACAGGAGATGGACTTCACATACGGTGACTGCAAAAAAGAGATGGATATGATCAACAAGGCATTCATAGAGACTATGATCGAGGGCGACGCGGAGGGAAGAGGATTTCAGTACCCAATACCTACCTACTCCATTACAAAGGATTTCGACTGGTCTGACACGGAAAATAATCGTCTGCTCTTCGAGATGACTGCCAAGTACGGAACACCCTATTTTTCAAATTATATAAACAGCGATATGAAGCCAAGCGATGTGCGCAGCATGTGCTGCCGCCTGCGGCTGGATCTCAGGGAACTGCGGAAGAAGTCCGGCGGTTTCTTCGGCAGCGGTGAGAGTACGGGGTCTGTTGGCGTTGTAACCATCAATATGCCCAGGATTGCATATGTCTCGGAAAATGAGAAAGAATTTTATAATAGACTGGACCGGATGATGGATATTGCCGCACGCTCTCTTCATATCAAGAGGACAGTGATAACAAAACTGCTGAACGAAGGGCTCTATCCCTACACAAAGAGGTATCTGGGAAGTTTTGAAAACCATTTCTCCACTATTGGCTTGATCGGCATGAACGAAGCCGGTCTGAACGCGAAATGGCTCCGGAAGGATCTGACATGTCCGGAGACACAGGAATTTACTAAAGATGTACTGAATCATATGAGAGAGCGCCTGTCAGACTATCAGGAAATGTAC
The DNA here is from genome assembly GCA_019115765.1 of Candidatus Mediterraneibacter stercoripullorum. Taxonomy (GTDB): domain Bacteria; phylum Bacillota; class Clostridia; order Lachnospirales; family Lachnospiraceae; genus Mediterraneibacter; species Mediterraneibacter stercoripullorum. Next base: position 12,798 of record DXCZ01000046.1, read on the forward strand.
GGCGATCTCTATAATCTGGAGGCAACACCCGCAGAGTCCACCACATATCGGCTGGCCAAGCACGATGTGGCTCAGTTCCCGGATATCATTACAGCGGCGGAAAAGAACGGGACGCCATATTATACCAACAGCTCTCATCTGCCGGTGGGTTATACAGATGATGTTTTCGAGGCGCTGGATATCCAGGACGAGCTCCAGACCCTATATACTTCCGGGACTGTGTTCCATACTTTCCTTGGGGAGAAGCTTCCCGACTGGAAAGCAGCAGCAGCGCTCGTCAGAAAGATTGCGGAGAACTACAGGCTGCCTTATTACACGATCTCGCCGACATATTCCATCTGCAAGGATCACGGCTATCTCAGCGGCGAGCAGTATAAATGTCCCTACTGCGGCAAAGAGACCGAGGTCTACAGCCGTATTACCGGATATTATCGCCCGGTGAAAAACTGGAATGACGGAAAGACTCAGGAGTTCAAAGAACGGAAAGTATATGACATCAGCCATTCTAATATGGAGTCAGGAAGAGAACGGCATGCCGGAAACAGCAGCCAGACTCCGGGGAATCAGGGGACGGTTCCTGGAGGAAACGGGAAAAATGAGACAAATATTCAGGCAGAGGGGAACAGAACTCTTCTCTTTACCACACGGACCTGTCCCAATTGCCGAATAGCTGCAGACTCTCTGGAAGAGGCACATATTCCTTACGAGAAGATCAGTGCAGAAGAGAATCGGGATCTGGTAGAACGGTATGGAGTTATGCAGGCTCCCACACTTGTAGTTGTCCGGGACGGAGAAGTGACGAAGCTGGCAAATGCTTCCAATATCAGGCATTACGCTAAAGAGAATATAAGAAGCATGGAAAGCATGCATAGACAGGCGGCAGGCAGATGATATCGCCGCACAAGGAAAAAGGACAGCATATAGCAGAAAGACAGCATAAAACAAAAGGACAGAAAGGCAGGTAACAGCAATGTACGATATTGGCATCGTAGGCGGGGGAACCGCCGGAATGACCGCTGCAATCTACGGCCAGCGGGCAGGAAAACGCACCATCATCATAGAAGGGGCAGGATTTGGGGGACAGATCGTCTCTTCCTCCAATGTGGAAAATTATCCGGGGATCGCCAGCGTCAGCGGCAGTGAATTCTCCATGAATCTTCTGGATCAGGCCATGAAGTTGGGAGCGGAAACGGAAATGGAGCAGGTGACGGGTATCCGCGACGAAGGCCCCATTAAAGTCATCGAGACCACCGGGAGGGAGTATCCGTGCAGAAGCGTGATCCTTGCCACAGGAGTTACGCACCGTCATCTGGGAGTATCCGGTGAGGAACGGCTGACCGGCGCCGGCGTATCATATTGTGCTACCTGCGACGGAGCCTTTTTCCGAGGAAAAGAAGTAGCAGTGGTAGGCGGCGGAAGTACAGCCCTGCAGGATGCAGAGTTTCTATCTAACTACTGCAGCAAGGTGTATCTGATCCACAGAAGAGATGAATTCCGAGGAGAGAAAAATATTGTAAAACGACTGGAACAGAAGGAAAATGTAGAATTCATCCTCAGTGCTACAGTAAAGGAGATTGTCGGTGAAAATGCAGTGGAGGCACTGATCCTGAATCATAAGAAGAACGGAGAAGAGTCCCGGCTGCCCGTATCCGGCGTATTCATCGCCGTTGGTCAGATCCCGCAGAATGACCGGTTCGCTGAAGTGGTGAAACTGGACGGCAGCGGGTTCATCCTGGCCGCTGAGGACTGTGTGACCTCACATCCCGGAATCTTCGCCGCCGGAGACTGCCGCACCAAAGAAGTACGTCAGCTCACCACCGCTGCCGCCGACGGAGCAGTGGCGGCACTGGCAGCATGCAAATATACAGACGCTCTCAAATAGACAAAATCTGGGTTTGTCTCAGAGACCGAACAAAACCAGGTTCGAAAACTTATCGGCGACCGAGGTACGCGTGAGTGCAGATGTATTACTTCAGGATGCGGCGCCCGCTTCCTCAGCCGTTTCGACGGATTATAACGAAGGCACAGACACTTGTCCAAAGGGACTCCTGTCTGTGCCTTCTAACAATCCGGACAAAATGTCTTCGTCTGCTCCTGCTTAACGCATCCTTCCGCAATACATCTGCACTCACGCTTGGTTTTATCCAATTTTCAGTTTCCGCGCCAGGTCCAGTGCGGCCTCCATGCTCAAACCTGGGATCAATACAGATAAACTTCTTGCTGCGGATTTGTCGCTGTCTCTGTAACAAACCCAGATTTAATCTGTAAACATCTTCATTCCCATCCACTGCTTCATGTGATCTATCATCTTCTCATCCGGATCGAAATAGATGCATGTATTGTTCTGATTCATAGAGATCATAATAGCGTAAGTCTTTGCATTTGGATTACCAGATGAAAAATCCATCGTCTTTTCAGGTTTGTAGGAATTCATCCGGGGAGATTTTTTCGGAGCAATGATTTCCGCTCCCTGGATATCAATATTAAGTTTCTTTTTCCGCTTTGCCTTGTTGTAAATGGCATCTATCTGGAGATCATGATTCAGAAGAATGTATTCGAATTCAACATTCAGCTTCGGAAAAACAAAATAGTATGCCAGAATCGCCAGAATCACTGCGATAAAAAACGACAGGAAACCGAGAAAAGGCGTACCGAAAACTGCTACTGCCACGATCACAAAGATTATAAGTATACGAAGGGGAAGATCGTAAGGTTTTGGTCTGCGTGCTATAAGCTGTTCATATAAAGCGTCATTCATGGTTACTGGTTCCTTTCTGTGCGTAAATAGTTCATTACCATTGTGGCAATTTTAAAAGTCATGGCATCTTCGAAAAGGCGGAGATCCAGACCTGTATTTTTCTGAATCTGCTCCAATCGGTAGATGAGCGTGTTTCTGTGCATATGGAGCTGCCGGGAAGTCTCCGCAATATTGAGGTTGTTCTGGAAGAAACGATTGATCATGGCGGACGTCTCTTCGTCAAAGCCTTCAGGTATATCACTGCCGAAAATCTCTTTCAGGAAATTTTCGCACAGGGAAACCGGAAGTTGATAGATCAGTCGTCCGATGCCCAGTTCATTATAGGGGAATACGGTCTGCTCGGAGTAGAACAGTTTCCCCACTTTAAGCGCCAGGCTTGTTTCGCGGAAAGCGCCAGAAAGCTCGGCAAGATTATGGATCACTGAACTGTAAGATACCTGCACATGGGTTAGAGCCTCTGTATTCAGAGTATCTACAATCGTACTGGCAACCTGTCGTATGGAAGCGTCCGTTTCTCCGGACTTTAAGGGGCGGAGGACGGCAAGCCCGTTTTCTGTGACTGGTACCAGATAAGTCTTTGTCTGGGACGGAAACAGATTCTTCAGGATCTCTGTCACTACTTCATCTGAGGCCTTTGTCTCCAGAAGAAAAAGAACCCGGTCCTCATCCGGTACAATGTGAAGCCGGGAGGCTCTCTCGGATATATCATAAGAGGGAATCCCGTTCAGCATAAGGCCTTTTAGAAAATCGGCCTTGTTGTACTTCTCTTTGTAAGCAGTGCACAGACAGCGGATCTGTGTCACGACCTGGCTGGTTTCCTCCGGTGTCCCGGCAGATACCTCCAGTTGAACCCCTGTGATCCGTTTCAGTTCATTAAGAGCTTTTTCCAGTTCCAGTGCGTATTCCATAAAAATAAACCTCAATCTAACATGTACTCTGCAAAATAACAGGAAGAACCTGTATTTTTTCCCAAAGAAAAAGGCTGCACCCCTGTGAGTGTGCAGCCTTTCTATAAGCGGTAAGCTATTATTCAGCGGAGAATAGCATCCTTGCAACCGCCAAGCTGCTATTCAGATTTTAAAACATTAGTTTGTAATCGTCAACTCTGTATCTTTGTCAAATACGTGAATTTTCTCCATATCAAGAGCAAATACAGCCTTGTCGCCTGTTCTCAGTGTAGTACGCGGGTTAACACGTGCGGTCATCTGAGTTCCTTCAACATCGAAGTACAGGAATACTTCTGCACCAAGCAGCTCATAAACTTTGATAGTAGACTCAATCACGCTGTCCGGTGAGTTGCTGATGAATGCCTGTGAATCATGTACATCCTCAGGACGGATACCAAGAACAACTGTCTTTCCGTTGTATCCTCCGTCAATAAGCGGTTTCTTCTTGGAAGCCGGTACTTTCAGTACGTGCTTTCCAACTGTCAGAGTAACATCATCACCCTTAATATTACATTTTGCATCCATGAAGTTCATCTGCGGAGATCCAATGAATCCAGCAACGAACAGGTTGCACGGTGTATTGTAAAGGTTCTGCGGTGTATCTACCTGCTGTACAACACCATCCTTCATAACGACGATTCTT
>DXCZ01000047.1 GCA_019115765.1 Candidatus Mediterraneibacter stercoripullorum
TTTTTCATCATCTGCTATCAGAATCGTCAGCATTTGTAACCATCCTCCCATATACGTTACCAGTATATCACAGAGGACTTTCCGCCTCAAGAAAAACGCGCTGTTTTATCCTTTCACCGCGCCGGCGACCACGCCTTCGATGATATATTTCTGGCAGAAGAGATAGAAGACCACGATCGGGACGATGGCGATCACGAGCGTCCCCATCAGAGCGCCCATATCAACGGAGCCGTACCCGCCTTTCAGGTACTGTACCGCCATGGGGATCGTCTTGTATTTTCTCTGGTCAAGTACCAGCGATGGCAGGAGATAATCGTTCCAGATCCACATCGCCTGCAGGATCGTAACCGTCACACAGGTCGGTTTTGAGATCGGCATGACCACCCGGAAAAATGTCTGGACCGGCGTGCAGCCGTCGATCATGGCCGCCTCCTCGATCTCCAGCGGGATCGACTTCATAAATCCGGTAAACATAAAGATAGAAAGTCCCGCGCCGAAGCCGAGGTAGATCACGATGATCCCCCACGGATTGCCCATCTTCAGCATATTGGCGATCTTGGAGAGGGTATACATCTCCATCTGGAACGGCACGATCATGGCAAACAGGCAGAGCATGTAGATCGCTTTTGTCACTTTCGTATCCACCCGGCTGATGTACCACGCTGTCATGGAGCAGAAGAGGATGATCGCCGCTACGGAAAACACCGTGATAAACAGGCTCCACCCGAACGCCGGCAGAAGACCACTCTTCTCAATCCCCCGGATATAGTTTTCAATCCCCACGAACAGGTTATCCAGCGGGAGCTTGAACGGCATCCTGCTGATATACACATCTTTCTTGAATGAATTGATGATGACAAGCACGATCGGATAAACGTACAGCAGACTTAAGACCGAAAAAAATATCGTCAGCGGAAGCCCGTGTTTTGCTTTTCTTGCACCCATTACTGCTGCACCTCCTTCGATCTTGTCAGTTTATTCTGGATCAGGGCAATGACCCCGACCATAATGAAGAATACGACCGCTTTCGCCTGGCCGACGCCTTCCCAGCCCGCCCTGCCGTAGAACGTATTGAAAATATTCAGCGCCAGCAGCTCGGACATCTTGGACGGGGCGCCGTTGGTCAGCGCCAGGTTCTGGTCGAACAGCTTGAACGAGTTCGTCAGGGTCAGGAACGTACATATAGTGATCGACGGCATCACCATGGGAATCGTCACATGGCGCAGGATCTGCCGGGGGCTTGCCCCGTCGATCTTCGCCGCCTCGATAAGATCGCCCGGCACATTCTGGATGCCTGCGATATAGATGATCATCATATATCCGATCTGCTGCCAGCAGACCAGGATCACCAGTCCCCAGAACCCATATACTTCCGAATAAGTCAGCGTGCGCCCGAACGTGGCAAGAACGCCGTTTAAAAGGAGCTGCCATACGTATCCGAGCACGATGCCTCCGATCAGGTTCGGCATAAAGAATACCGTGCGGAATACATTCGTTCCTCTGATGCCTTTCGTCAGCAGCAGTGCCACCGCGAAGGCCAGGATATTGATCACAAGTACGGTCACCACCGTAAAGAGCGCTGTAAACCACATCGCATGGATGAACTCCTTGTCGCCCAGGATCTTCAGATAATTGGATATCCCGATAAACTCTGCGTCCGTCACCGTCGTAAACTTACAGAACGACAGCCATACACCGAGGATAAAGGGAGCCAGGAATCCGATCGTGAAAGCGGCCATCGTGGGAAGCACGAATAAGGGAAAATATCTTTTGATTGCTTTCTGCATCTTCCTTTTCTCCTTCCTGATAAGGGCTCCGTCGCAATGCGGAGCCCTTTTTATAAAGTAAGAGGATATGAAAAAATAACATGTTACTCTGGCAGTATTGTTGTTATCATTTATTCTGCGTTTGCGGCTGCGTACTCTGTAGCCCAGCCGTCAACAAATGCGCTCACAACGCCGTCCCAGTCGCCTGTGCCCTGTGCGTACTCAAGCAGCGCGCTGCCCACATTGTTCTTCCAGTTCTCTGACGGCATTGTAGTGAAGTTCCAACTCACCGGCGTCTTTCCTGCCTCGTTGTACTCTTCGTTTGCCTGTACGAGCGGGTTGGACGGCAGATAATCTGCGAATGTGGTGAACGGTGTGACAAATCCCATCTCGTTCGCCAGCATGTCGCGTCCTTCGTCGCTCTCAACTACCCACTGCATGAAGTCAAGTGTCGCCTGGATATCTTCCTCGGAAGCATTCTTATTTACGCACCAGTAGTTCTCGGAACCTGTGCAGAGCCCCTGGTCTTCTTCACCCTCCACGCCGATGTAGATCGGAAGCATTCCCATATCTTCGTCCGCTACTTCATTGCCTTTGACATCGTTGTATGCCCATGTACCGTTCTGATAGAATACAGCTTCGCCCAGGCTGAATTCTGCGTTAGCGTCCTCTGCCGTCTTGGAAGAGATCATGGACGGATCGCAGGTTGCGTTGTTCAGGTAAAGATCCCAGATCTGTTTGTAATTGTCAAGATATGTACCTTTGATCGCGTCTGTGGATGTGATCCCGTCCGCCTGATACTCGTAATAGATCGGCAGGTTTGCAAGGTGTGTCTTAAATCTCCAGTCAGAAGAAGAATCCATACCCGCGGATGTAAACGCGCCCTGTACCCCGAGCTCGTCTTTGTGCGCCTGGATCTCTTCCGCAACAGCCTTCAGCGCCTCGAAATTATTCAGGTCGTCAATTGATTTCACTGTGGACCAGTCAGCTGCGAAGTAGTCGTTCAGGATCGCCTTGTTGTAGATGATGCCGTATGTCTCGATCACGTACGCAAGCCCCAGTACCTGGTCCCCGTCTTTGAGCACGTAGTCATCGCTTGATACATCTTTATAAACCGCGCTGTCAGAGAGGTCATAGCAGTAATCCTTCCATGTCGCCAGCCCGACCGGCCCGTTCACCTGGAAGAGTGTCGGAGCCTCATCCTTTGCCATCTCTGACTTTAACTGGGATTCATATGTACCGGACGCCGCGGTCTGGACATCTACCTGTACGCCCGTCTCATCTGTATACTGTTTTGCAAGTTCTACCCACTGGTCTGCCTGCTCCGGCTTAAAGTTCAGGTAATAAACCTTGCCTGTCGCCTCTTTGCCGCCGTCTGCATCGCCCCCGTCGCTGTCTCCGCCGGAGCCACCGCATCCTGCAAGCATTCCCGCTGTCATCGCCGCTGTGAGCAGCAGAGCGATCAGTCTCTTTCTTTTCATAATAAATGTCCTCCTTTTCTGTAGGTTTTCTTCCTGATGATATTATAAGAAAACCCCGAAAAAGAGGACATAGTAAAAAATCCAGAAACATGTAACTATTCTCAGCATGTTCCTTATCTCTCAGCTGTACTCTACAGGGAAGTCAAAATCCTTCCCACAAAAAAGCCCTTATCCTTTTTGCAGGCCTGAGCCCCCGTTTTGCTGACGCAGCTGCTTTCCCGGATATCTTCCGGGCTTTTATAAGCTCTTTCCCACCGCACTGTTCTCTGCCGTATACAGCCCTCAATGTCAGCATATAGAGCTCTGCTATTTCATCCCTGCCTACAGTTTCACATCCCTGCTGCGCTCCGCCCGCTGATCTTCCGCTGCCCGCACATATCTGCAAAGCTTTCTCGCAGAAGTCCGGATCATCCGAGTGTACACTCTCAGGCAGTCCTGCATACAGCAGCAGCTCATAGAAGCCGCAGAATACATTCCTGATATTTTCATTGACACCTGCCTTTTTCTTCTTCCCGAGATATATCCGGCGTTTCATCACACGTCTGCTGATCAGTCCTGCCGCTCCCAGAACGAGGACTGAGATCTCCATCAGAACGATCACCGAACTCAGATTTCCCTCCGACAGAAAGGCTGTCAGTTTTTGCAGCAGGCCGGGTTCTATACTGTCAGACTCATCGGCCGCAGAAGGATCTTTCCGTTCCTGATCTGTCCGGGGCATTTCGACTTCCTGTTTCGTCCCCAGCGCTCCAGGGGTCGTCTCCACCGGTTTCCAGCCGATCCCCGGTTCGTAAACTTCGGCCCAGGCGTGGGAATTATCCGCCTGCAGCACTGCCGTGTATGTCCCGTCCGGCTGAGCGGTGAAAAGCTCCGCGGGAGCGGCATATCCCGCCACATAGCGGGCCGGCACGCCGCACATGCGGAACATAACTACAGCTGCCGTTGCAAAATGTGTACTGTATCCGGTCTTTGACTCTTCAAGAAAATAGCGGAGAAAATCCTCACCCTCAGGAACTGCCCCGGCATGGATATCATAAGTGTAATGTTCATTCAGATAGGTGATCACAAAGTTTTCAATCTTCTCCAGCTCTTCCGGGACCAGCCCCTGCTCCTTCATCCACTCGTCTTCATCTTTCCACTGAAAGTCCTGCTCAGCGCACACAGCCTGCAGATCTTCCAGGCCGTCCGGGACTTCCAGGTACCGCTGCTGCGTGTAAGCATCATAAGAAGCCTCCGTCCGGTCCAGCACACTGGAATTTTCTTCATTTTTATCCCACGCCTCAAGGACCGGACTGCAGTCTGCCTCTGCATAGAAAGGGAAAATATCATCCTGTACATCCTGCCCCAGTACCGCCCCGTCTCCGCCGGACAGTTCATAATACTCATTCAGATAAGCGTTATACGGAACATACGTATATTCCGATGATGCGTTCAGCCGTTCCACTGTCATCTCCGCCGCCTGCTGTCCGGATGCCGGCTCGCCGGTCACCGGCTGATCTGCCACATCCTGCCCTGACGACATACTTCCCTGCGCATACATCGTGCGCAAAAACGGCAGGTTCTGGATATAAAGCATCGGATCATCTTCCGTCCGCCAGTTCATCGCCGCACTCTTAAAATGCTCCTCTGACGGGCCCTGCCATCGGTTGCTTCCATAACTGCTTCCGATAAATCCTTTCAGATATACTGTCTCTGCCGGCTGCTCAGAAACCGTAACCTTCAGGTCCTCCAGAGAACCGACCGCATATCCGTCCGTGTCCCCAAGAGCACCGTCCTGCACTCCCCGCCCTTCTGTTTCGGCTGTCATAAGGATACTCCCCGCCCCGGTCTGGGGCAGCAGTCCGAGCAGCTGTTCCATGATCCCAGTCTCGATCCGTGAAGCTGCACTCTCCGCTTTCTCAAGCTGTACGCTCAGGACCGGACTTACAAGATAAAACGCAGATATAGACAGGAGAAACGCCGCTGATCCCACCACGAGAAGAACTTTCTTCTGTACGTTTTCAAAACATTCCAGATTCCGGCGCCTCTGTTCGCTTCCGTCTCCGCCCCATAAACTTCTGCGCCGCCAGGACCGCGACGCCGCTAGCACGCCGAGCGCCGCAAACATCAGTGCAAACAGCGGAAGGATCGACGGCGAACAGGCAAAAAGAAAAAAAACTGCAAGAAGGGGAAACTCGATCACTGCAAGCACAAGCGCATCCGGCCGCCACACGGTCACCGCTCCAAGGACAAAGGCAAGCAGGACTGTCAGTTCCGCGAGGAACACATTCAGGTCAGAGGCGCTCCCCGAAACAGAAAAAAGCTCCACTGAGCTGCGGTACTGCTGGTTTGCAGCGGAAACAGCGGCATTTAAGAACTGCTTTGCACCTGACGTAAAAGCATCCTGTGTCAGGAACAATACTGATGCATAAACCAGCGTGAACAGGAACACCCCGTATCTGCGCTTTCCCTCCAGCTTATCCCATCGGTAAAATCCGGTAAACAACAGGCAGGACAGGATCAGCGCCGGTATCCACCATATCGGATCCGCCGGCAGGCACCATCCGCTCACAGCCATCCCCAGCAGGCCGCCGCACTCAAGCAGCAGCAGGATACCGGACACCGCACACCACAGATATGGACGGAACCGCCCTGTCTGCGACTGGATCAGTTCCTTCCCTTCGGGCAGGAGCATGGTTTCCGCACTTTCCTTATGCAGTTTATCAGCTGTCCGGGCTGCTGCTCTTTGTCTGCGCAAGCGAGAGCCGCCCTGCTTCTGTATATGTCTCATCCTCAGACTGCTCCTTATAAAGTGTATTAAGATCCGTATGGATCTCAGACAGCGGCGTATGGATCAGCGCCATCAGCATCTCACGGAAAGACGCCTCATCCCTGACCGTATAGCGGACTAATATCTGCTCCCTCGCCCAGATCACATCATGGCGCAGTCCGGAGCGCATCATTTCCCAGGATATATCCGCCGCTTTATCATAAAAAGTATCCAGCTCACTGCGGGAAACTCCGTTTTCTCCCGGATACAGATCCAGAAAGACAAGGAGCGCTGTCTCTGATGTATCTCCCGGGTCGCGCACCATCCATTGGTCAAACCGTGCGGACAGTTTCCAGTGGATACTGTGGAGCATATCCCCTTTCCGATACTCACGGATATCCACAGCCTCCAAGAGATCTTCCCCTGCGCGGCAGGCGCTGCTGTCTTCTCCTCCTGCCGCTTTTCCGGTCATCCGGTTTTCCTCATTCTCCCCGGTCTCCCACCTGGGCAGAGAGGTATATTCGGCTGTAAAAGAACACACTTTACATTGCCCGCAGAACAGGCCCAGATAATCTTTCACCCGCACGTCACTGCCCACAATACTTACCACACCGCAGTGCTCCGCTTTCAGCCGGAATACCACTTCAGCCCTTCCCCTGCCGTCCACCATTGCCGGAGACCTGAGCGTACTGACCTCGCTGGTAAACATATCCCGGCACGCTACTTCCACTGTCACATCTGCCGCAGGGAGGATACGGCGGTTTCTGAGAGCCACACGGATCTCAAACAGCTCTCCCCTGCGCATCGCCGCAGACGGGGGCCGGACTTCCGCCTGCAGGCCTGACGCCAGCGTACGCACACAAACATACAGCGCCGCCGCCAGCAGGATCTCAAATCCCAGCAGGAAACGGGGGAACTCCGCATCGTGGGTCACTGCCGCCGCAAGTGTTGCAAACACTGCCGCCGCATACAGGATCCTGCTTTTTACACCGCCTCCAGCTCCCGCCCCCGTCTTACCGCCTGGTTTTCTCTGTTTCTTTCCCCTCATTTCTGTCTCTTCTCCGGCCGTGGTTTCTTTACAGACTCCAGGATCTCTGCCAGCACATCGTCCGCTGACACCCGGGATGCTTTTGCCTGGGCATTTAAGATCACACGGTGTCTTGCAATATCTCCGAATACACGCGCCACGTCATCCGGCACTGCAAACGTACGCCCGTCCATATATGCGGCCGCCTTCGCCATCTGCACTGCCGCAAGCGAACCGCGGGGGCTTAATCCCAACGCAAGCATAGGGTGATCCCTGGTCGCCTCAGCCAGAGACACGATGTAGTCATAGATCACCTTATGGATAAACACCTCTCTCGTCTCCGCCTGCATCCGGACCAGTTCATCCGCTGTGACCACAGCCCGCATTTCCCGCAGTGACGGATATCCCGCATTCCCTGTCAGTATCTCGATCTCATCCTTCCGGCTCGGGTATCCCATGACCACGCAGATCATAAAACGGTCCAGCTGGGATTCCGGCAGCATCTGCGTTCCCACCGAACCGATCGGGTTCTCTGTTGCGATCACCTGGAACGGTTCCGGCACCGGATAGGTGACCCCGTCAACAGTCACTGTCCCCTCTTCCATCACCTGCAGGAGCGCCGCCTGAGTCCTCGCTGATGTACGGTTGATCTCATCCGCCAGAAAAAGATTGCACATGACTGCTCCCGGATGGTAATGGAACCTTCCGTCTTCTTTATCATACATGGAAAATCCTGTGATATCCGACGGCATAACGTCCGGAGTAAACTGTACGCGTCCCTGATCCAGAGACATAGCGCGGGCAAACGCTACCGCGAGTGTTGTCTTTCCCACTCCCGGAATATCCTCGATCAGGATATGCCCGCCCGCAAGGAATGCCATCATGATCTTCTCCACGCAGGACTGTTTTCCCGCGATCACTTTCTCTACTTCTTCTGTTACCAGCCGGGCTTTTCCGGCATATCTCGTTCCACTCACCTTTTTCTTCTCCTTCTCCTGCGTCTATTCTTCCGATGTTCCTTTCCCTGATCCGTCATACCGATATCCGACCCTTTCACAGCACCGCTCTTCCGGCGTCCTGTCAGAATCACTGCTGACACAACAACTATAAGAACTACCGCCAACAATATCCATACCCCATACGTCTCAAGCCAGATCTGCAGATTCGAGTAACCTGCCCCTGACTCCGCCATACCATCCGTCAGGGACACGCTCAGCGCAGCGGGATCTATCTGTACTGTTGCCGGCTCTTCCCCTGAGATATCCTCCACTTCACGGGGTGACGGGTCCCAGGTCTTTCCTACTTCCTCCAGATCCTCTTCCATCGTCTGAGGCTCCTCTGCCGAGCGCTCTGCAAAAACAAGATACCGCTGATAATTGTGCGGATATGGATGGCAGGTCAGAAGCGTCACCAGTTCCCGGCCTTCCTGTATAAATATCTCCTGGGAATCATCCGGCGATATGATCTTCAGATCACACACCCGGTAGATCAGGACATCCCAGGGCGTCGTGATCTGGATCTTATCTCCGATCTGGAGCTGCTGGATATTCCGGAACATGGGGATCCCCTTCCAGCCTCTGTGCGCCGCGATCACCGTGTTCGAATCCGTTTCTCCGAGAGGCATGGACGTCTCACCGAGCAGGGCAGCTCCCTTTGCCATATTGTCGTGATCCGCACCCAGGTATATGGGCAGGTTCTCCTCGATCCTGGGGATCCACAGGACGCCGATCACATTCTGGCTGAAGCCGTACTCTGTCAGGTCAAATCCCGGCGTCTCATAAGAAAAAGGGTCCTTAAGACCTGCCTGTCCGTTCTCATAGATTTCTCTGTTATAGGCGGAAAGTTCCTCTCTCAGGGCTGCCAGCGCCTCCGCCGATACTCCCGCCGCATAATCTTCTGACTGTAAATCTGCTCCACCTGCTGAGGCGTCCACATCCTCACCCCTGTCTTCGGCGTCTTCACGTCCGACAGCGGTTTCAACCTCAAAAGTCTCTATTACGTCCGAGGCGTCCCGGCCTGCCATCCAGCGGTTCACATATGGTCCGAGGAATACCGCCGCGCCGGCAAGGAACACTGCCGCCGCTATTATCTGCACTGCTCTTCTCATCACATAAATCCCTGCAATTCCTCTTTCTTACGTTTTTTCTTTCTCCGGATCAGAAGCCAGAGCAGGATCCCTTCCGTGCCGATTGAAACAGTGCCGGCCACAAGAAGCCACGGCAGTACGTCGATCAGTCTCCGGGCAACCGTTCCTGTCTGCAGTTCCTGATACCGGACATCGCTCTCCAGCTCACCATTATACTCCGTGCGCACTCCGCGCACAAGCAGACGGTGAGTATTGATCGAATACGGTGTACATGTGACCAGGGTACAGTAGTCCTCCCCCTCAATGATATCAAGATCCCCCGTCTCATTGGGCTCCACGACCTTGATCTGGTCCACACGGTACGCCAGGATCTCATCCAGAACATGCAGATAGAAACAGTCTCCCTCTTCCATCTCATCCAGATGAGTAAACAGCTCTGCATCCGGAAGGCCCCTGTGTCCGGTAAGTACACTGTGTGTCCCCTCACCGCCGATCGGATAGGAGGACTGCTCCATATGCCCGATGCCCTTCTGCAGTACCTCAGCACTGCTGCCCTCATAGATCGGAAGTTCCAGATCGATCTTCGGTATGGTAATATAACCGATGCTATCTCCCACACCGGTCATATCCACGTAACTATCCCCCGCCTGCTGTCCCTCACCGTTCTCATCCTGGACGATCGCTGACTGAAGCTGTTCGTTATACTTGCGTACCGCCTCCTTTGCAGCATCGATCTCCTCCTGATCCATCTCTTTTACAGTGTCGTCATATGATTCTACAACCTGTGTTGCATTGCGCTCATAAAGCATATTGCTGACAATGGGATAAGCCGCAATACCGACGCCTGTCGCGAACATAAGAATGGCAAATATGGTCTTTAATCTCTTCATATATCCCCTGTCCTTTCCCGCCTTCTTATGAGGCTCTCAGCCAGCCCCCACTGCTCTGCCTATCCGGCACCTGTCAGTGGATTCTGGCTGAAAGTCTCATAGGAGGGACATGCGATGCACATCTCTCCTATGAATGAAGTAAAAATGAAAAAGATTATCTAATTTTTGTTATTATGCGTTTTTCTTCTTTCTTGAAGAGAAGAATACGAACGCTCCGCCGCCCATCAGCAGGATACCGATGAGAGATGCAAGGATTGTTCCAGTGCCACCAGTTGTCGGAAGCTGGAAGCCTTTGTTGTTCTGAACCTCGATCTCGTATGTACCGGTATTATCTTTGCCGCCTTCGAAAGAAGTTGTTTTTACTGTTGTAGTACTTGTAGTATTTCCATCTAAATCGGTTTCTGTTTTAGTTTCTGTAGTTGTTGCAAATGTCACATTAATCTCTACTTTTACAGGTTCTTTGAGAAGATTATAACCGTCATTTGTCTTTGTCTCTACAAGATAGTAATTTCCATTTTTAAGACCATTTACAACGATATTTCCTTCTGCATCTGTTGTGAGTGTAGCATTTCCTGCTCCATCTACAACATAGTGACCTACTCCTGCCTCAGTCTGAGCCACACTGATCGGTGTTCCAGAAGACTCCAGAATGTCCTCTGTTACATTTTCTTCTTCACCTTCGTATGAATAAAGATCAAATGTTACGTTCGCGAGGGGAGTTTTTGTGCTTCCATCAACTTTCTCTACGCCCAGAGCAAATGTATATACAATTGCCTGATCTGTAATAACGTCCTTCCCCGGCTCTTTGCCAGCGTTCGGATTAGACGGATCTTCTGTCGGATAAATCGCATTGGAGTAATCCAGCTCACCAGTATTCAGATTTCCTGCACTTCCTACGGATGCATTAGCATTCAGAACCGTATTAAATGTCACATCAATACTTGTAACGTTGCTTGCTGCAAGCTTATTTTTTCCGACTTGCGTAAAGCTAATTGTCCAGGATCCGCCTGCTGTATTATTCTGAGGAACGGTTAAAGTATAGTCCGTATCTCTTGTAAGTTCAACTCCAGGATCTGTTGTGATCGTTAACTGAGCTTCTTCTTCTGAAACCCATGTTAATGCCTGAGACATCGTATCTTTCAGGCTGAATTCTTTCAGTTCATTAACCTTTGACGGGACAGATGCTGTTACTTTCCATGTTACCGTATCTCCAATAGAAGCATCTGTCTCATCGTCCCAATTATCACCATCTTTAACAGTCTTCTCAAGCGTTGGTTTCTCATTAAGAGCATTGATAGTATAGCCTACTGATCCATCCCCATTCTGATCTTCTTTTTCTCCATCTCCATTTGCATCATAAAAGATATGTGATTCTCCATCAACAAGACGGATTTCAAATTCATAGGTAGCTTTTCCATCAAGAATATATCCGTCATTCTCACCAAGATCAACCTCAACAAAGCGATAAGTTGCCGGAGAAAGGTCTTGAACATTGATAACACCACTTCCGTCTGTTGTCAGATTACTCTGAATCGTTGACCAATTCCCCTCAACCTGCTGCTGAAGAACAAATTCGACACCCACAAGTGCTGATGCATTTCGATTTCCTGTCTTGCCCTGTTTCAGAAGGCTGATACCACCATATGCTGTTGCATTCTTTGGATTAGCTACAACATCATAGTTCCAGCTGTCCCCATCATCTGTTGTCATCGGAATGGAAACAATAAAGTTTGCTGATTTTGAAATAACCTGACTCGGAGCATCTGTCTCAGCAACCGCGTAAATACCAATCGGTACATTGGAGAACACAACCTGACCATTTGAACCTGTTGTACCATGAGTATGCTCTGTAAGATCCTCAAGGCTGATCTGCTGAAGTAATGCAGCCCATTCCTCTGATGATGTGGAACCGTTGGCAATACTTGTAAGCTCTTCTGCAGTCAGCTTGTCAGCAATCTCCTCAACAGGAGTTGCCTTTGTATCTACAGCACCGTTGCTTACCGTCTGAGTGATGTCTGCGATCTTATACATCGTAAACTCTACACCTTCTAATGGTTTGCCTGTAGTGTTTCCTTCATATTTGTTGATTGTCAGACTTCCTGTGTCCTTCAGGATCGTATCCGGTCCGGCAGCGAACGCTGTCACTGCCATCGTGGACATTACCATAGCCGCACTCAGCATACCGGCTAAGACCTTTTTCAATTTCTTGATTTTCATCCCTTGTTTCCCTCTCTTTCAGAAATATTTTTTCTTTGTTCTTTGATTGCTCCGCTATTTTCTGGGAGCCCTTGCCCCCTTTCTTCGTTTCTGCAATCTATAGATGAAAAGTGCGAGCCCCGCAAGGGCAAGACCTCCAGCTATCATATAAGCTCTGAGATATCCTCCGGTAGATGGAAGTTCAAAGAGCAGACGGTTTGATACTGTGATGGTTATCGTATTGGTATCCGCGTCTACATTGATATTCTGCGGTTCCGAACTTCCTTCCTGGATCGTGCAGCCATTCTCCCTGTCAATTACAAGGTACAATGGTGATTTCAGAAGACTGTATCCGGCAGCTGCTTTTGTCTCTGTTATCCGATAAATGCCTTCCTCCAGATCATTGATTTGTGCCTCTCCGAGAATTGTATCATTTTCTCCGGATCCGGTAATCATTACAACCGAACCATTTGTACCGAAGGATGTATCTAAAATAAAGTTTTCTGACGTACTACCCTCATTTCCTTTTTCCAGTGTAAATTCCACTCCACCAAGTTTCTTTTCTGTAGCAGATGCGTCTACCTTCACAATCTTCAGATTCGTCTTGGACTGGATCTTATTGATGATCGTCGCTGTAAAGGTCTGACTCTGAGTTGACTCATCATTTCCGGTAATGTCATCTGTTGTTTCTGAGTCCTGTATGCCATCTCCTATCTCTTTGCATTGATAGTCAACTACATACTCCTGACCGTCTATTACAATAATCCCGCCTTCATCTGTCGGCTGGAACTCTCCGTCATCTCCGATCGTGCCCTCCACAACGCGGTATGTATACGGTATCTTACAGTCTTGGTCCTGATATTTCTCAAGTCCGGTAAATTCATATTTCCATCCTTCATATCCTTTCTGGATCTGGATGTAAGACTGTCCGTTGATTTCTACAACTTCAAATGGGTGCTCTGTTCCATTCTCTGTATACTTTCTCTGCAGCTGGATATAGATTGATGAATCAATACTGTCGGATATATCTTCGCCGCTGCCATCCTGCCACATCTTCTCTACACTGATATCGATCAGCGGTCGCTTTGTATTCTTGAATACAAACTTTGTGGCATCCCCTTCTGAAGCATCTTTCATCAGTAGACCATGCACCGTGTTGTTCACAATCTCCACATATTCATTTTCTTCCGGAAGTACAATGCTCTCCAGACGGGAACCGTCTGTCGGTGAAACTTCCTCGATCACGTAATCTGTACCGATCGGAATACCTGTAATAGTCTCCGTCTCTCCCGCTTTCACTTTCACCTCAACGATAATCGGTTCTGATTCCAGCGAAGATCCGGCAATGTTTGTAAATGTGATCTTAAATGTGTATTCCGCTTCCCCTAATATTGGCGAATTGTCTGCGGCTTCTTTTGTAATAGAAATACTTCCGGTATTTACTTTATTCACCACAACAGCTTTCAGCTTTGTCGCAATTGCCCGGCTGTCAGGGTTCGTATAAGAGCGGAAAACAATAGATGGCTCTGATGTATCTTCTTCCAGGTTATAGTTTGCTGCCGGTGAATTGGTGTCTTTCTTTTCCGTCCGTCCATCCTCCAGAGCATATCCCTTTTGATTTACCAGCCCTGATTCTGTAGACGGATTTATCACAGAATCACCACTTCCATATGACGTAACCGGAACACCATTGTCATACAGGCTCCAGGATGTTGTAAATGCCTCTTTGTTCAAACCTGTTTCTTCCAGATAGATATAACTTCCGATCCGGAACTGATTACTGAAGCTTGCTGTATCACCATCACCAAGTGAGAATTCTCCGCTGGCGCCAATTCGTCCGTATGTAGTTTCCCCGCCGTTCTCGTTTGTTACAGTATAGACAGCTCCTGTCGGATTCACCAGTGCAGCAGCTCCCCACGCATCTCTATTAGCCTGAACAGAACCATAGTCCGGAATATCTGCCTGCTGTACAGTAAAGCCCGTCATCACATCCATGGTAGTCTGCGGCTCAAAAACAATATTATCCAGATAGATATCCCGCTCATAACGGAACGCCAGTTTTACCTTCGCAATTTTGGTTTTGTCAATCGTATCGATCCCAGGTATCCTGTCCAAATATACCCGGATCGTCTTCCATGTCCTGGAAGTAAGACTTGCCGAACCGAATGTATTCTGGGAAGACAGCTTCACATCACATGTTTTTCCGTTTATATCCTCCAAGCAGACGCGCATATTATTCAGAGACGGGATTCTGTCATCATCAAAATAAAAGTCAAAACTCAGATATTCCTGGTCTTCAATATTTACAGAACTTCCATTTTCCGGACTAATGATTCCCCATCGCTTGTCTTTATATGTACCATCCGCATCATCTTCATAGCGGGCCCGCCAGTGTACCACATCATTATGTCCATCCTTACTATCTTCATGTTGAAACAAATTATCCGTGACAGATGGGTGAACAGTGTCATTCCTAAATGTACTGTTGAATTCTACTGACTGTGTCTCTTCGCCGCTAACCTCCTTCTCACCCCAGTGTGTCACTGCATTCTTGATATTGAATGCAAAGGAATCTGTATTTGTAAACAGCTCCTCATCAAAAATATCTGTGTTGACGTCTGTGGTATCCACCTGTTTTTCTACCTCAAACAGATTCTCATCCGGGAAGTTGAAGGTTATCTTCATGTTCGACTCCCACATTCCGCGTTCCATGTAGTACATGGTAAGAGTATGGATAGAGCCATTCTCTCCTTCAATCGTAAATTCTGATTTTTCTTCTGCTCCCTGCGTATTGTTTTCTGCGCTTGCCTTAACATGACTGACTGTGGCAATTTTGTCTTTAAAGTTCAGATTTCCGGTTACTCTACCATGAGCGCCTCCCACATCGAGAGCCAGCTTCCCGTCAATAAATACCCACACATCATCATCACCTGAAAACTCAAAAGTGATAGGGACTTCTTTCGTTCCCCCTGGGCTGTTGGGATCTTCAGCAAGAACGGTCCCATCCTCTGTCAACCGAAAATTAAATTCAATTTTAGTTCCAAAACCATAATTATATGTTACTCCGCTTGAACCGGTGCTTGTTTCATTAAACGGGAAAAAACCATATTCCGTTGAAGTCGCATGCTGGGTCTCTCCGTTCTCTATCCAGGTACGATTCCAGTCCTCTTCTCCCGTACTGTTCACATTGCGCGCCCATGACTGATTACCTACATCTTTCAAATAGTAGTCATCTGAAGACGTATCCTTTCTCATCGCAAGAGTTGTCTCTGCGCTGTCGAAAGTCCAATAATCCACTCCATCCGCATTTTTTACCTTTTTAAATGGAAACGATACATTTTCATACACTTCTCCCAATTTAGCATTTTTACTGTTTTCTCCAAGAAGAAATGCTTTATTAAAATGTGGTTCCAGCGTCTCGCTTTCCGATGTATATAACTCTTCATTCTCCAACTGATTACTTACCAGCCCCCATGCCGCATAATCATAGAACGGAGTTCCATCACTGTCATTCTTCTCTCCTCGAATGTTCAGCACTGAGTTATTGGTAGACAGAAATTTTTTATAATCATCACTG
>DXCZ01000048.1 GCA_019115765.1 Candidatus Mediterraneibacter stercoripullorum
GTGACGCTGGTTCCCGGCACGGTCTCCACAATGATCTCATAGTGTACGCCCTTAAACAGGACGCTCAGCACCTCGCCGGTCATCTTTCCGTCCGCCACATCCACAATGTCGATGTCCTCCGGACGGATCACCACATCCACCGGCTCATTTTCTTTAAAACCAAAATCCACACAGTCAAACGTAATGTCGTCAAACCGCACTTTATAGTCTTCTACCATGACAGCAGGCAGGATATTGCTCTCACCGATGAAATTTGCCACAAACCGGTTGACCGGTTCATTATAAATATCTTCCGGCGCTCCCACCTGCTGAATCTCTCCGTTATTCATGACCACGATCTTATCAGACATGGTCAGCGCCTCTTCCTGGTCATGAGTGACAAAGATAAAGGTAATACCCACCTCCTGCTGGATCCGCTTCAATTCATACTGCATTTCCTTGCGCAGCTTCAGATCCAGCGCCGCCAGCGGCTCGTCCAGCAGCAGCACCTTCGGCTCGTTCACCAGCGCTCTTGCAATGGCGACGCGCTGCTGCTGTCCGCCGGACAACAAAGTCGTATTCTTATTCTCATATCCTTCCAGGCCGATCAGTTTCAGCATCTTCATGACCTTCTGATCGATGATATCCTTGGCCATCTTCTTGATCTTCAGGCCAAACGCGATATTCTCATACACACTGAGATGAGGGAACAGCGCATATTTCTGAAATACAGTATTCAGTTCTCTCTCATAAGGCGGTTTATTGCTGATCTCCTCGCCATCAAAGATCACTTCCCCCTCATCCGGATCCAGGAAACCTCCCAGGATACGCAGAAGAGTAGTCTTCCCGCACCCGCTGGGGCCGAGAAGCGTCACAAATTCATTCTCATAAATATCCAGATTGACCCCTTTCAGGACAATCTGGCCGTCAAAGTTCTTTACAATGTTCCGGAACTCCACCAGTTTCTTCGCCATGCCGTTCTCCTTTCACAACACTTTCTCTTATGTCAAATTTCCCTTATCCCTCTTTATTTCCCAGCGTGTATTTATCTGATCCCAAAGGCCTTTAGGTAATTTTCTATCCACTCCGTAAATAGTTTCGCTCTCTTTATCTGTTCCTCCGCCTCTTCTTTGGAAGCAACATAGAAATCTAAATAATCTGCCCTTTCCCTTTTTTCAGATGCCAGTTTAATTATTTTTGATGCCTCTTTCGGGAAAACACCTAATTTTACATAATTTTGGTTAAAAAAAGCAATCACTCCACTATGTTTACTGCTGTCAAATCCTTTTAACGCATTTACTGCCCGCATCCCATGAAAGATTGCATAATACGCGCGATTTAATGCATTTTTGTATCTACCCGCATCATACATAATCTGAGCATCCTCCAAGGCTTCTTTACAGCATTCTAAACGATACTTTGATAAATCCATTATGCGGCTTTCCATAATGTAATACCATCCTTTTTCACGTTCTTATAGAATGGGAGAATATTTTCCCATTTCCGAAAGTTATCATAATCGATCAATAATACAGATAAAACTTTCGCGTATTCCAATTCAAGATCAACTATAAGATCAATCATTTTATCATGCATATCTTCAGTATACTTTTTTACAATGACCGCAATATCAACATCCGAATCGTCTGTTTGTGTTCCCCTTGCAACAGATCCATATAAAATTATACTCACTAATTCATCGCCATAAATACTCTGAAAACCTGGAATCATTTTCTCAAATATTTTCTGGAGTTCTTCCATATCGATCACCTCCTGTCACACTTTTATTTCATTGTATCTTATCCTTCATAGAATTACAACGGTGCGAGAAATCAAATCTTCCGGGATTGACAGGCTGTTTCCCGGACAGTATGCTGAAACTGTCAACAGATAAAGGGGGAAAGTATCTTGATAGAAGTATTATTTGGCGAAAGCGAAGCCGGTTCTATGAAATGTGCAAAAAGTATGAAAAGCCTGTGCAGATCAGACGGTCCCGTCTCTGTCATCGGCAATCCTCCCGCGCATATGCTGTCACCAAAGGAATGGATTCCCGTTTCGGGGACTCCTGCGGAAGTGATCGGCCTTCCCTTTCTTCTGGATATCGGAGATATTCAAAAACCTGCAGACAACACCTACCGTCTGGAACTGATTCAGTCCCTGCATATAGAAAATTCATGGACCGACTCCGAAGCTTTCCGGGAAAGTCTGAAGGAAGAAATCCATGGATATTTTCAATCATACAGCCGGTTTCTTACTCTTTTGAAAATCAATAAAGAAGTGCGTATCTGGTACAGTTATGCTCCCTACTCTTTATGCGGGCTTTACTGGATCTGTTCGGAATTGGCGCATGCAGACTGCACGATCCATGTAGTGGAGCTTCCCCATCACTGCGAGTGGAAAGACCATTCCCTGCAGCGTTTCAGGAACTGGGGCGAGGTCAGCCATGATCAGTTCAGCAGCTTTCTGCCCCTGCAGAAAACGCTCACGGAAACAGAACGGGCCTTGTATGCCGGCTTCTGGACAAGCCTGAAGGAAGACAACAGCCCTCTGCGCGCAGTGATAAACGGAGAGTTGACCGGAGTCCCGGAAGACTTTTATGACTTTTTCATCCGAAAGGAACTGACAGAAACTCCCGTTAAAGAAGCCCGGCTGATCGGAAACATTCTGGGCAAATATCCCGTTTTTCAAAACGATCTGTGGTACGCCGCCAGGATCGAGCATATGATCCGGACGGGAGAAATACGCGTTCTGGAAGACTCGCCAAAAAAATATGCGCGCGTGATCTGCAGAAGACATTGTAAGATGCTATAGCAGATTGGCAGATTGGCAAACTTCCAGCTGTCTTCCAGCCCTTGGCATCTGCGAAGCAAGGATATACCGCGGCAGACCTAGACGCTTTTTATCTTCTGAATTTGTACTTCCCTTTTCCAAGTCCGCTGATTGGTTCAATGAGGGCCGCTGTTTTCATTTTATTGATTAGATTGCCTGCTGCAGTTTGCGAAATGCCGGTCATCTCTGCGATATCTTTTCGCCCAAACGGGGTGTTGTAACCCACATGACTGAAAATGGATCGAATCTTTGCTTTTGTCGATGCAGTTATGTTCAAGCTGTCAATCGCAACGTCAATCGCAACTTGCTTTTTAGGAATCGCAGTTTGATGGTCTTTCAAGTGATAATTTAGATTAGGCAATGTAACAGTGAATTGCGTGCGGTCTGAATAGAATGTGGGTTCCATCCCAGCGCGAAAGTTTGCCGCCTGTTCATAGGCATCCCGTATTTTATTCAGGCCGCTGCCCTGCCGTTCCATGTATCCCAACCGCCGCTTTTATCCAGGCCACCCCACCGCGTGCAAAATAGTCTGGAATTTCGAATTGGTGAATCATCCGCCAACAGAGCACCTGCATTTGTCAACTTTCCTGTTTCATCTCTGATTTCAAAAGAATCAAACAGCTTTTCATCCATGCTATTTCCCGTCCACGCTTTATATCTCTCGCGGAGTTTGGAAAAGGAGTAGTCCTGGAAATCATAGGATGAGAGTAACGAGTCATAACTCAAATTCATACCCTTCAACAGCAACCGGTTTAATACATGGTCGGGAGCAACAACACTTTCATTGCCCAGACGGATATACGCCTCCCGAACACCATCCGCCTTATAATAGTAGGGAGTGGTCCGTCCCGGAAATACTGTCAACACTAGAATATCTTTTTCGTTTTCATGTTCTGGCTTCAGAATGAAGTTCGGATACGGTGTAATACGCTCTTTAATCAAACGACTGATAGCTTCGGCCTCTACTTGTGGGTCGGCAAGTCCGACAACATTCTTGCTGTCATCAATTCCAAAGATCAAGGAACCGCCTACTCCATTTGCAAAGGCGCTGACACTTTTCAGCCAACTTTTTGGCTTTTTTGTTTCTACAGCAACTTTGAAATCACATTCTGTTGCTTCTGCAATCAATCGATCAATCATTCAATATGGCCCCCTCACTCTTGTGTCTCCCCGGCTCTGTCATCGCATAAGAATCCAGAACTCTATCAAGTTCTTCCTCATCCATCAATCTCTCCTCTAAAACAAGTTCCCGGAGATTCCTGTTTTCTCTCACCGCTTTCTTGGCAATCTCAGCAGCCTTCGTATATCCCAGATACGGGCACAGAGCAGTCGCTGTCCCCACACTGTTTTCTACCATAGCCTTGCACCGGGCGGCATCTGCCTGTATTCCGCAGATACAGTTGTCTGTAAATGTCGCGGCGGCATGTCCCAGCAGGTCAACAGCCTGGAACAGGTTATAGAATATTACCGGTTCAAAAGCGTTCAACTCCAGCTGCCCCGATTCCGCCGCCAGCGTAATCGTCACATCATTGCCGAAGATCTGAAAGGCTGCCTGATTGACCACTTCCGGAATCACCGGGTTGACTTTTCCCGGCATGATCGAGGATCCATTTTGCTTACCGGGAAGCAGGATCTCTCCCAGGCCGGTCCGCGGGCCCGATGACATCAGGCGCAGGTCGCTGACTATTTTGGACAATGTAACCGCACAGGCTTTTACGCTCCCGGATACCGCTGCGAAAGGATCCAGATTGGAAGTCCCATCGATCATATCTTCGCTCTGTGTCAGTTTCAGACTGGTTATCTGCTCCAGATTGTGTACGACACGCTGCACATACCGGGGCGTCGCATTGATACCCGTACCGATTGCGGTACCTCCCAGATTGACAGTCCGCATCTCCCCCGCTGCCGTTTCCATGCGCCTTATATCTCTTCCCACAGCCGCCGCATAGGATGCAAATTCCTGACCCAGACGGATGGGTACCGCGTCCTGAAGCTGTGTCCTTCCCATCTTGATGACCGGATAGAATTCGACAGATTTTTCTTCCAGCGCTTTGTGAAGTCTCCTCAGTTCTTTTTCCGCCTTCTGCACAAGGCGGCAGGCGGCTATTTTGCCGGCTGTGGGAAATACATCGTTCGTGGACTGGGACATGTTGATATGATCATTGGGATGAACCCTTTTATAATCCCCCTTGATCCCTCCCAGCAATTCTATGGCACGGTTTGCCAGGACTTCATTCACGTTCATATTTAATGAAGTACCTGCGCCTCCCTGGATCGGATCCACAATAATCTCACTGTCAAACCTGCCCTCCTTCATCTCTGCACATGCGCGGAGAATCACTTTTTCTCTTTCCTCATCCAGGGCTCCCGTCTCATAGTTGGTAACCGCTGCAGCCGCTTTCACATCCGCCATGCTGCGGATCATTTCCGGATGAATATGCAGCCCTGTCATGCGGAAATTTTCTGCCGCGCGCATGGATTGTATGCCATAATACGCGTTCTCCGGCACTTCTCTGCTCCCTATGGAATCTGTTTCTGTCCGATATCTCATCTGTATATCCTCCTGTCTTTTTGCTGCCATCATTGTATGCGCAGGCAGGATTATATTCAAATACCAATTAGTTTATAAATTATATAGATATTTATCTATATGACGATTGACTTGAACCTTCTGTTCCCATATACTGATCTTGGAATTACCCGCACTATATACTGGCGGAATTCACACAAAAAGGAGAGCGCGTATGTTCCAGGGAATGCATTATATTTATGAAGTGTACAAAGAGAGAAGTTTTTCCAAAGCCGCGCAGAATCTGTATATATCGCAGCCCTCGCTGAGCGCCGCCGTCAAGAAGATTGAGAACCGCATCGGCGCGCCGCTCTTCGACCGCAGCACGTCCCCGATCCGGCTGACGGACTGCGGCCGTGAATATATCCGCTGCGCGGAAAAAATCATGGATATCCAAAATGAGTTTGAAAATTTTATAAATGGTCAAAATGAGCTCCAGACCGGGCAGCTGTCCATCGGCGCCAGCAATCTTTTCGCGTCCTACGTCCTGCCTTCCTGCATCAGTCGTTTTACCCGCAGATATCCTCATGTTGACATTCATCTGGCGGAGGCTAATTCGCCCATTCTTACGGAACGGCTCCTGGACGGTTCTCTGGACCTGATGATCGACAGCGAAGAACTCAGCGGGAGCATATG
>DXCZ01000049.1 GCA_019115765.1 Candidatus Mediterraneibacter stercoripullorum
GCCCGGAAAGTGCTGGATATCAATAAATCAGAAAGGCATATCCGGGGAGGGATGGCGACGAGGGAGAAGTATCTGCATCAGCATACGTAGATGTCTGGCTAAGTGAATATTGTTTAAAATCACTTGATGCAAATCTGTGTCAGGTGATTTTTTATTAAAGCGTATTTTTTTAAAACAAAATTATAGAGGAAAATATGAGATAATATCTCAAATTTATTTACAAAAATAAAATAATGAATATAATAGGAGGTGAGAAAGAATAAAAAATTTTGATGATGAAACAAAATGGAGGTAGACACAAATGTTATGCCAGTTTACAGTTAAAAATTTTAAGAGCATCCGTGACGAGATGACATTTGACATGCAGGCAGCCGCCATTTCTGAGCATGAGGACAGGATAATCAAAGATAAAGATGGAGAAGTATTTCTTCCGGTATCGGCTGTGTACGGACCGAACGGCGGGGGCAAATCCAATGTGCTGGAGGCGCTGCACAGTCTGGTGTTTAAGGTGCTGAGACCATTATATGCGACCAGTGATAACGAAATCGCAGCAATCCGGCTCAAGAGAATACTGATCGAGCCGTTTGCTTTTTCCGCAGAAACCGCAAACGCTCCAACGGAGTTCGAATTATTTTTCAGAACTGCGCGGGCAGAATACCGCTATGAACTGACTGTCAGGGAGGACATGATCGAGTATGAAAGACTGGACCGGGTAAAGCTGGAAACCGGACGCAGATCGGCGCTCTTTGAAAGAGACGAAAATGAAATCACTTTGAAAGGCGTGTTTTCTAAATTAAAGATCAGTGAAGATTTATCCAAAACACTCCCATTGCTTTCCTATCTGGGTATTACTTATGCGCAAAATGAAGTGGTGCAGGATGTGCTGAGCTGGTTTGACGATGGGATCGACTTCTTGAATTACGGAAATCCACGTCAGGAACTGCGTATGGCGATTTCAAATTCAGAGCATGTGAAGAAACTGATGCTGGATATGATACAGGAAATGGATTTGGATATTGTAGACTTCCGGGTGGAAGAGAGAGAACATGAGCGGATAGAAGTATTCACAAAACATGTCGTTGACGATTACGAGGCGGAATTAAATCTGTTTGACGAGTCCAGCGGAACAAAGAAACTGTTCGGTCTTCTTCCGTTTATTGCGAAAAGTCTTTCTGTGGGAACAACGCTGGTGATTGATGAATTAGATGCAAAGATCCATCCGGCTCTTTTGAAATATATCATTATGATGTTTAATGATATGAAGATCAATCGGCATGGCGCGCAGCTGATCTTTACGTCTCATGATCTGTCCACAATGAACAGCGAAGTGTTCCGCAGAGATGAAATCTGGTTCGTAGCAAAGGGGAACAACGAGAACTCTAAATTGTATTCACTGGTGGAGTTTAAAAATGATAAGGGCGAGTCGGTGCGGAAGGATGCAAAATTTGACAAGCAGTACCTGGAAGGGAAGTATGGGGCAGACCCATACCTCAGGAAGATTATAGATTGGGGGAAGGTCAATGCCTAAAAAAGCCGGGATGGAGGTATGGAAGAAAAAGCGCCGCAAAGAATATCTGGAAAAGAAAGAATTCCGATACTATATATTCTGTGAAGGCCAGCAGACAGAGCCGTTATATTTTGAAGGATTTAAAAGGCATATCGAGGAAAATCCGATTTACCGGGACATGGTACTGATCGAAATAGAACCATGTCAGGCGGAAACCATGCGGGTGATCGGCATGGCCGAACGATATGTAAAAAAGAACAAAATTCAAAAAGGACAGATCTGGTGCGTATATGACAAAGACAGTTTTCCGCCGGAACATTTTAATGGGGTCGAACAGCGGGCAAGGCAGTTGAGTCAGGATAATCCAGACCTACAGTATCACGCAGCGTGGAGTAATGAGTGTATCGAATTCTGGTTTCTGCTGCATTTTGCATACTATACGTCAAATAATCATCGAACCGAATATATTTCATTTCTCAATGATAAGTTTCGGGAACTGGGGATTGGAAAATATCAGAAGAATATGAAAAGCATATTTGAGATTCTGATGGAAAAGGGAAACCCGAAACTGGCGATACGGTATGCGAAGAGGATTATAAAAGATGGACAAGATAAGACACCGACGGAGATAGCGCCGGGAACGAAAGTGTATGAGTTGGTGGAGGAACTGGCGAAGTATTTGCCGGAGGAGATACATGATTGCTTTTTAGAATGATACGAAGGAGAAAGGCATTAGTTTTAGAAAGCTGCAGCGGAAAGAATAGAGGAAACATACATGAACCAGACACTAAAATTGTCCATACAGAAAATTTACCCCAATCTGCGCAGATCGGAAAAGAAAGTGGCGGATTATCTTTTGAGTTATACGGGGTCTTACAGATGCCTGACGCTGGACCGGATCGCCCGGGAATCGGAGGTGAGCCAGCCTACGGTGCTCCGTTTTATACGCGCGCTGGGATATGCCGGTTTTAAAGAATTCCGGTATGTGCTGGCGGAGGAACAGGAGGAGAAGACCGGCGCGTGGGATCATATCCTGTATGGATTCCCCTTTACAGAGTATGACCATGTGGAGGATGTGCCCGCCAAACTGATCAATACGACGATCGGGCATCTGAAGGATACTCTTCGGAATATTTCTCCGGATACGTTGAAAGAAGCGGTGCAGACGCTGATCCACGCGGAAAAGATCGCGGTCTACTATGTGGAAAATTCAGCCTGCACGGCCAGCGACCTGGTGACAAAGCTTTTGTATCTGGGCATGAACTGCTGCGCCTACAGCGATTATTATATGCAGAATGTGAGCGCGGGAAATCTGACAGAGAAGGATGTGGCGGTGGGGATCTCCTACTCGGGGAATTCCCGCAGTACTGTGGACGCCATGCGGACGGCCCATGAGAACGGGGTGAAGACGATCTCAATCACCAACTTTGAGAACAGCCTGATTGAAAAGTATTCGGATCTGGTGCTGCGCACCAGCAACCGTCAGCACTTTTACGGGGACGCT
>DXCZ01000050.1 GCA_019115765.1 Candidatus Mediterraneibacter stercoripullorum
CCTCAAGATGAGATATCCCATAACGTGAAGTTAGTAAGACCCCTTGAAGACGACGAGGTAGATAGGGCAGAGGTGGAAGTGCCGTAAGGCATGGAGCTGACTGTTACTAATAGGTCGAGGGCATAACCAAAGGCTGAATACTTAGGGAAGAAAAGCGGAGCGCAGGCTGAGCTTAGTGTGAAGCTTGTTCGAGACGCGAAGCGATTCGAACTTCCCTGTGTGCGAAGCACGGTGACATGGATGGTTGATTCTTTGTATGTAGTTTTGAAGGTACATGAGTTTTACATATGGAATGAGAGAAAGAAATGTTGTACTATATGGTATGACATTTCTTTTTTTATTCAGATTATTTGTTTTCGAATATGGAGATATGGAGGATACGATATGAAGATTACAATGCTTGGGACAGGGAGAGCTGTTGTAACTGAATGCTACAATACCTGTTTTGTGCTCAGGGAAAGAGACATGCCTCTGAGAAGCGACAATCTCTCTGATAATGACTGCATTTCTGATAAAGGCATTTGTGATAACGATATTCAAAGCAGAGAGAAATATTTTCTGGTGGATGGCGGGAGTGGAGGAACGATTCTTACTCAGCTGAAACGGGCATCCATCAACTGGAAGGATATCAAAGATATTTTTGTGACACACAGACATATGGACCATATTCTGGGGATCCTATGGATGATGAGGATGATCTGCCAGGCTATGAAGCAGGGAGAGTATGATGGCCCCGTCAGAATATACGCTCATGATGAGGTTATAGATATTCTCAACAAAACGGCAGATATGCTTCTTACAAAAAAAGAAACATGTTTTATCGGGAAAGAAGTGCGGCTGATCGGAGTAAAGGACGGAGAGAAAAAAGAAATTATCGGACACAAAGTTACTTTCTTTGATATTCATTCCTCCAAGGCAAAGCAATTCGGCTTCAGGATCATGCTGGATGACAGTAGCTGGCTTACATGCTGCGGAGATGAGCCATGCAATGAGACAGTGGAAAAATATACCGCAGACAGTAAATGGCTGCTTCATGAAGCGTTCTGCCTGGCCGGAGACGCGGAAAGGTTCCGACCTTATGAAAAGCATCATTCTACTGTAAAGGATGCATGTGAGAAGGCAGAGAAACTGGGAGTAAGGAATCTGCTTCTCTATCATACAGAAGATACGGACATTCACAGGAGAAAAGAGCGATACAGGACGGAGGGAAAGAAATACTTCAGCGGATGTCTGGTTATACCGGATGATCTCGAAACAATCGATCTTTCAGATAGTGATACATTATTTACAGAAAAGGGGAATATCATGGGTGATCAGCAGAGACTGGAAGCATTTGAAAAGATGCTGGATAACGTCAGGAAAGAATACGACAGTATACAGAGACAGATGGATGATCTGAAGGAGCAGGGAAAGACAAAGTCAGCAACATACAGGCAGCTGATGGGTAGAAAGATGACCTATCAGAGCATGATCAGTATGTATGAAGTCTATGGTTTGCTGTAACAGATGATAAGTACTGCTGACTTGTTTATGAATGGATTACAGAAAGGGATAAAATGATCAGATTACTTGCAGTTGATATGGACGGAACTTGTCTGGACAGCCGAAGCCGCATTACTGATAATACGATAAATGCATTGAGAAAAGCTGCTGCTTCAGGTATTATTGTAGTTCCAGCTACAGGCAGGAGCATGGCATGCCTGCCTCATAGACTGGCAGCGGGAACAGTCAGAGATGTGGAGGACTGTGTTGACAGCTGGAGAAAAAAGGAAGAGGACATCAGAAAAAACAGAGATTTATTTAGATATGTGATCACTTCAAACGGGGCTCAGATCACAGATATAAGAGAGAACAGGACGATTTTTCAAAAAATGATCGAGAAAAAAGATGCGCTGGATCTTCTCAACGCATGCCGTAATCTTGGTGTGGGAGTGACTTCCCATATCAATCATGAATATCTCCTTCAGGGCAGACTGCTTGTGGCGCTGGGGCATTTAATCTATGGAAAGGACGCCGGAGGTGTGAGATGGGTACGCGATATGCGTGAAACAGTGCGCTGCACACCATATGGTATCGAAGAAATCCAGTTTTACTTCATGTCACCTTCAGCTAAAAAGAAAATTCGAAATATACTGAAACATTTCCCGCAGCTGGACTCCGCATATACAGGCATCTATGTAGAGGTTTTCTCCAGCGAAGCGTCCAAAGGAAATGCCCTCTGTGCACTGCAGGAGTATCTTGGTATCACAAGAGAAGAGACAGCAGCAATTGGAGACGGAGAGAACGATTTGTCCATGTTCCGGGGAGCAGGGCTAAAGATCGCAATGGGCAATGCTGTTCCTTTATTGAAAGAAAAATCAGATTGCATCACTTCATCAAATGATCAGGATGGAGTGGCGAAGGCTGTAGAATCCTTTATTTTAAAGGTTTGAGCAGGTTTGGGACACAGTGAATTGCGATTTGGGACGTAGTCAAATTCAATTTGGGACACACTGAAATTCAATTGGGGACGTAGTAAAACTCGATTTTACTACGTCCCCAATCGTTAGATTATCGATCTGACATGGCTGATCTCTTCCTGAGTCGCCTTAGCCGCCGGCACGTAATAGCTCCGCTCCCGGGCTGCGTCGTACATTTTTTCCTGAGACATCTCGCACTGATTACGGATCTGTTTCAGGCATTGCTTCAGTTCTTTGTTTTCTGTCTGCGGGATCATATCCCCGAACATTTTCAGTTCTCCGTTTATGCCGACAAGGGCGTCGACTACCATTGTCTTTTCGTCCATTTTCTTACCTCGTTCCATTTTGGTGTTGTGGTACAATTTAATATTGTACGGTTGAACAGTGTCTACAGGAATTTCATAAGTTCCTGTTTGTTTTTCATGGCGGAATCGGCGGCGTCCTGGAAGAGCTTTTTGATCTCCAGATCCTGTGCTTTGGATGCATAGTCGGTCATCTTGCAGTGTGTGGTGGAGTAGCCTCCGATCAGATGACGCAGATTCTGCAGGTCAAGAACAGATATTTCTGACATGGCTGTAACCCTCCTTAGATAATAATATATTTGAAACTAAGTTCAGAGTTTATTATGTCCCGTGGAAGAGGGATTTATGAGTGAATGAAGGACGAATTCATGAAAAAGGGAGCGCATCTCCGGGGAGGTGCGGTACATGCATTCCGGGTGCCACTGCACGCCCACTGCGAAGGGATGGGCGGATACTTCTATGGCTTCGATAGTGTTGTCTTTTGCTCTGGCAGTTACGGCTACACCTTTTCCGGGTCTGTTTACAGCCTGATGATGAAAGCTGTTTACATAAAGGGAAGATCCGATATATCTCCGGAGCAGTGAGCCGCGCTCCGTGCGGATGTGGTGGCTCACTTCACTCCGGGAAGCGGACTGCTGCATATGATCAAGGGTATCGCCGGGGATGAGGGACATGTCCTGCCAGATACTTCCTCCGCAGGCTACGTTCATGACCTGCATGCCCCGGCAGATGGCAAGGACCGTCTTTTTGGAGGCGAGCACCTTTTTCATAAGCCGAATCTGAAACAAATCTACGGTGACGTCAGTCTGTCCGTTTCCGTTTTTCGGTTCTTCTCCAAAGAGCAGAGGCGTGATGTCCCCGCCTCCGCAGAACAGAAATCCGTCACAGAGCCGGATATATTCCTCCAGGATATGGTCGCAGCGGATCAGAGGCAGGACAACAGGAATGCCTCTGGCGTAGCGGACAGACTGAATGTAGGGATTGGTCACAAACTGCCGGTTTTCAGAAAAACCGCACATGACGATTCCGATAACAGGTTCCATAGTGCGCTCCTTTATGGTCTCAAAATTTCGCTTTACAGTGTGATTCTGGATATTAAGGCGTGTCAGAACAGTAGCCTGTTGAAAGCATATGTAAAAAACTGGAAAGCTATACATGGTAAAATTTAGAATATTTCATTATAATGAAATAGAAAGCACTGTCTTATGGCAGGAAGTATTCAGAGAGAATAAACGTAAGAAGAATACCGGGGAGATCCGTGAATACAGCCGTATCTCCCATGCATAAGATGAAAAGCGGGGCGAGACGCCCTGGAAAATATAAGTAGGAGAACCTCTGTTATCTATGAAATGGATCGATATGCATTGTGATACGATAAGTGAACTTCAGAAAAGAAAAGGGGAATCTCTACACAGAAACCAGCTGTGCGTGGATGTGGAGAGACTGAAAAGAGCAGGAGCGGAAGCGCAGTTTTTCGCATGTTTCGTGAATGCGGCAGACTACGGCGGGAAGAAAGAAGACTGGATGGAACCATGCAAAGCAGAGAAGGGACATCGCAGTGTTGTCCCTTCTTCCTGGGATCCGGCATATGAGAATGTGCTTAATATGATCTCATCTGCACGGAAAGCAGAGGATCATTCCTTTACTGTGGCTGCATCAGAGCAGGAGCTGGACCAGGCTCGAGGGGATGGAAGACTGGCAGGGATCCTGACACTGGAGGAGGGAGGTGTACTGAACGGGAACATAGAACGTGTGAAGGAATTATATGAGGAAAGGATCCGTCTGATCACACTTACATGGAATTATGAAAACTGTCTGGGAAGTCCAAACAGCCGGGATCCGGAAGTTATGTCCCGGGGACTTAAGCCTTTTGGAAAGGAAGTTGTGGAGCGGATGAATGACCTTGGAATGCTCATCGATGTATCCCATCTGTCAGACGGCGGATTCTGGGACTGCATAAGGGTCAGCCGTTTTCCAATTGTGGCTTCCCATTCCAATGCCAGGGCACTCTGCCCCCATCCGAGAAATCTGACGGATGAGATGCTTCATGCACTTGGAAATAAAGGCGGTGTGGCAGGCATGAACTTTTATTCCGCGTTCTTAAGAAAGATGGACAGGAACAGACCAATGTCTGACGGAAATGACCGGGCGAGTCTTATGGATATCGCGCTCCATGGAGCCAGAATCCTGGATCAGGCAGGGGAAGACGCCCTTGCTCTCGGGACAGATCTGGACGGGTTCGACCGGGATTCTCTTCCCTATGGGATCCGGGATGTGCTGGATATGGAAAAGATCTGGGAGGAGCTGAAACGGGCAGGCCTGACCGAACGTCAGATTGAGAAGGCGGCTCATGAAAATGTACGGAGAGTGATCCATGAAGTCTGGAAAGGCTAATTCATTCATTCCCTTTCACAGGATAGTGTGCTAAAATGGGAAAAGCGGGTTATCTGAAGAAAATGTGAAAGAGGAGGAATGAAAATGGACAACAAAAGAATCATACAGGTGGAAGAAAAGGTTCCCCTTAAGCTGCTGGTGCCGCTCAGTATCCAGCACATGTTCGCCATGTTCGGCGCATCGGTGCTGGTACCTTTCGTATTCGGGATCAATCCGGCGGTGGTGCTGTTTATGAACGGCGTGGGAACTCTTCTTTTTATCCTGATTACAAAAGGCAGGGCACCGGCTTATCTGGGCTCCAGCTTTGCTTTTCTCGCTCCGGCGGGAGTGGTGATCGCCAAGTGGGGATACAGTTATGCTCTGGGAGGTTTCGTTGTGGTCGGCTTCCTTGGCTGTGTGCTGGCGCTGATCATATATAAGTTCGGGTCAGACTGGATTGATATCGTGCTGCCGCCTGCGGCAATGGGGCCGGTAGTTGCGCTGATCGGTCTGGAGCTTGCAGGAAATGCAGCTGAGAACGCAGGACTTGTGGGAGTGGAGTCTATTGATATAAGAAATGTGATCGTATTTCTCGCAACACTGCTTACGGCTGTGCTTGGTTCGGTGGTATTCCGGGGATTCCTGTCAGTAATCCCGATCCTGATCTCCATCATCGTAGGATATGTGGCGGCGCTCCTTACCGGGATCGTCAACTTTTCAAAGGTGGCGGAAGCTTCCATGTTTGCCATTCCCAACTTTTCCGCACCGAAATTCAAATGGGAGGCTATCGTGATCATCCTTCCGGTGCTGCTGGTCATCACTTCCGAGCATATCGGACATCAGATCGTAACCAGCAAGATCATAGGAAGAGATCTTCTGAAGGATCCGGGACTGCACCGTTCTCTTCTGGGAGACAACCTCTCCACTATGATCTCCGGCCTGATCGGATCTGTGCCCACCACAACATACGGAGAGAATATCGGAGTTATGGCCATGACCAAGGTATACAGTGTGTACGTCATCGGAGGGGCGGCAGTGCTGTCCATCATCTGTTCCTTCCTGGGAAAGGTGACAACGCTGATCAATACCATTCCAGGCCCTGTCATCGGCGGAATCTCTTTTCTTCTGTACGGTATGATCGGAACATCCGGTATACGTATCCTGGTTGAGGCACAGGTGGATTATGGAAAATCCAGAAATATGGCTATGACATCTGTGATTTTCGTAGTGGGACTGTCCGGAATTACCTTGAAGCTTGGAAGCATCGAGCTGACGGGAATGGTACTTGCCTGTGTAGTCGGAATGCTGATGGGACTTACGTTTTATGTGCTGGACAAGCTGAAACTGACCAACGACAGAGAAGAATAACTGAGACAGATTTATAAGAGAAAAATAAGAAAAAGGAAAGGATTCTCCTGTGAGACAGGAAGTTAATCCTTTCTTTTTCTTTTGGCAAAAAAAACTTAAGAATTTGTTTCAAATTTTCATTTCTTTTCAGGAATATAATCTCTTTCGTAAAAGGAGGAGATGAAGATGTCCGGAAGAACAGAAGATTACAGGTATGATCATTATAAAGGGCGCAGGCTGAACAAAAGGGGCCGCAGGAAAAAAAGAGCGAGGGGATGTCTGCGTACAGTGGCTTCCATGCTTGTCATTGTCATATGTTTCATATGCGTGAAAAATATTGTATTTGATAATCTGCTCAATCCGGATTCGTCATTTTCCATTGATACAGGAGCACTGGCGGAAATGTTCGGAGGGGACGGCAGTACGGAGTCGCAGCTTAGGAGAATGGCCCGGTCTAACGATGCGGTGAGGAAGATTCTGGAACAGCCGGAACTTTATCCGGATGAGCTGCTGGAGATGCTTGCAGGAAATGAAGAAGCGGCTCAGTTCGTGCTGGACTACCCGGAGAAAAAAGATAACGCTCCTGCGGACAGTATCGGGGATGTGACACAAGGAGAGATTCCCCTGCTGCTGCAGTGGGACGAGAGATGGGGATATGGGGCATACGGGAACAGTATGATCGCCATCAGCGGCTGCGGACCGACAGTGGTGGCAATGGTCAGCGCGGGACTTCTCGGAGACAGCAGTATTACTCCGTACAAGGTGGCACAGTACGCGCAGGATCATGGCTATTATGTAGAAGGCACAGGCACCAGCTGGAGCCTGATGACAGAAGGCGCCCGCCAGTTTGGCGTGCAGGGGCAGGAGCTGGGATTGAGTGAAAGCAGTATTGTATCCGAACTGGAAAATGGGCATCCCATCATATGCAGCATGAGACCCGGAGACTTCACCACATCAGGTCATTTTATCGTGCTGACAGGAGTGGAAAATGGAAAGATCCGGGTGAATGATCCCAACAGTAAGGTGAACAGTGAGAAGCTGTGGGACTATGACAGGCTGGAATCCCAGATCAATAATTTGTGGAGTATGTGTGCACTGTGATATAACTGCCAGTTAATTATCCTGAGCAGAAATATAAACAGGCTTCAATTGTTCCCGGATCCTGGTTCTGCTATACTGATCATAGATCTGATATGCATATAGATTGAACGCAGACAAGCATTCCACCCGCTTCAAGTGCGTAGAGTGCTAAGCAGTGGGAGGGGGATGCTTGTGTCAGTGGGAGTTCAAAGCTCCCACTGACAAGTCGCGTAGCGACCTGCGTTCATGAGCATGTAGCAAAGCGGAATGCGAATGTCCGCTTTACAATAATGAAACAGTTCAGTCTGTGGGATGCCTGATGACTGAACTGCCCAGAACAGAATAAAGGAGATGCATATTATGCCGATCAGTACAGTGATCAGAGAAAAGCGAAAAGAACTTGGACTTACCCAGGAGCAGCTGGCGGACAGGCTGGGGGTGACTCCTCCTGCGGTCAACAAGTGGGAAAAGGGGATATCCTGTCCCGATATTACGATACTGTCGCCACTTGCAAGGCTGCTGGAGACAGACGTCAATACTCTTCTTTGTTTTCATGAGGAAATGTCTGATGAAGAGATTGCCCGGCTCTGCAATGAGATCGCAGAAAAGGCGCAGGAGGAAAACGGGGTGGAGAAGGCATTTGAGCTGTGCGGCAGAAAAGTGCGGGAATATCCGGGCTGTCCGAAGCTGATCCACACGATGGCCACAATGATGCAGGGAATCCTCCTCATGTCCGGCTGTACGGAAAGAGACAGGTATGAGGAACAGATCCGCAGATGGTATGAACAGGTACTTGGCTGCAAGGGAAATGAGAAGGAGAAAAACGCTGCCGCCTACATGTTGGTCTCCTGGCATATAAGACGGAAGGAATATGAAAAGGCTCAGCAGATGCTGGATCTCCTGCCGGAGCAGGATGTGGACAAGCGGATCCTTCAGGCAAAGCTTTTCATGGAGCAGGAGAAAACAGATGAGGCAGCAC
Organism: Candidatus Mediterraneibacter stercoripullorum; assembly: GCA_019115765.1. Taxonomy (GTDB): domain Bacteria; phylum Bacillota; class Clostridia; order Lachnospirales; family Lachnospiraceae; genus Mediterraneibacter; species Mediterraneibacter stercoripullorum. The sequence continues at coordinate 8,541 of DXCZ01000050.1, forward strand.
TTCTCATAGAGCGGAAGCTTGTCAACGCACTTAATGAGATCCAGGGAATCCTGGACCTGCTCCTTTCCATTGCGTTTCAGGAAGGCGCGCCGGAACGGGCGGAGCAGATCTCGGAAGTGGGCAGACAGACAGCAGTACTCTATGATCTCTGGGGATACAGCCCGCTGATCCTGCCGATGGAGCTTGCCCTGAAGAAAAAGGACAGGAAAGAGAGCGTTGCCTGTATCCGGCAGATGCTTGAGATGGCACTGGAGCCACAGCATATGACGGATTCTCCGCTGTATGCCCATATATACAGCCAGAAACTGGGAAAGAAGAGCGTGGATGATGGAATGGAAGAATATGGCCGGAAAGTGATACCGGTGCTGTTAGAAGAGTTAAAGACCGGGGAATCCTATGAGTTTCTGAGGAATGAGGCAGAGTTCCAGAAGCTGATTCAGGATTGGGAAAAGAAGATTCTGTAATTGCAACTTTCCCGGGAATTCGTCTAAAATAGATGAAGAGAAAACGGAACGGGGGCTTACAGATGATCAGGATAGCGATCGTGGAGGATGACCAGATATACCAGAAGCAACTTTCGACTTATATCAGTCGCTATGGGGAAGAAAACGGAGAGAAGTTTGATCTCTCTGTCTTTTCTGACGGGTATGAGATCGTAGAACATTACAGCGGCAATTATGACATTATCTTTCTGGATATCCAGATGGAGCATATGGATGGGATGGAGGCTGCAAGGAAGATCCGGCGGCTGGACGAGAATGTGATCCTGATCTTTATTACGAATATGGCTCAGTATGCCATCCAGGGATATCAGGTCAATGCTCTGGATTATGTCCTGAAGCCTGTCTCGGAGTTTGCGTTTTGCCAGGAACTGGAAAAGGCAGTCAGAAAACTGAAAGCGAGAAATGAAGAATATCTGACGGTGACACAGGAGAAAGGGATTCTCAGGCTGAACCTTTCCCAGATCAGCTATCTGGAAAGCCATGGGCATCAGGTCATCGTTCATTCCGATCGGGGAGACTATACGTTCCGGGGAACTATGAAGACTCTGGAGCAGCAGCTGAGCGGAAATCATTTTGTCCGGTGCAACAGCGGATATCCCAAAGATCTACACGGCTCTGGCGGAATGGGGTTCCTGTCTGGTCTTTGTACTGGTCATGAAAAAACGATGGGGACAGTGGAAAACGGCAGGGATTCTTGCCGTTTTTCTTGCTGTACTCAGTGTTCTTCAATATTATATCGGTGTGTGGCCTGTGGCTTTCTGGATCCCGACCATGACGGCGGCAATGGGACTGATGTGCCTGTGTATCGGACTCTGCTGTGAAGTGACCCTGTCGGCGGCGGTACTTTGTTTTTCCGTTGCCTTTATGGCGGCGGAATTCGTGGCTTCTCTGGAGTGGCAGATCTATTCCTTTGCGGCGAGCCTCGGATATGATGGCATGCTTTTTGAGATTATACTTTTTACATTTTTCTATGTGGGACTTTTTACAGTCCTTTATTTTCTTGTGAGACGTTATTTCGCAGATGCGGACCGAAGAGCAGTTTCCTGGCAGGAGGCTGCTGCATCGGTGCTGATGGCAGTGGCGGCATTCCTGATCAGCAACATCAGCTATGTATATCCGAACACGCCTTTCAGCAGCAGCCTTCCGGGGGAGATTTTTTATATCCGGACGTTGGTGGACTTTTCCGGCGTGCTGATCCTCTTCCTCCAGCAGGAACGTTGGCGGGAGATGGGAATGAAGAAAGAGGTGGATGCGGTAAATTCAATCCTTCACCGACAGTACGAGCAGTACAATCTTTCTAAAGAAAATATCGAGACCATCAACCGGAAATACCATGATCTGAAGCACCAGATCGCCATGATCCGCGCAGAGCAGGATTCGGATAAAAAAGAACAGTATCTTGCCGAGATGGAAGAGGAGATCAAGACATATGAAGCGCAGAACAAGACCGGAAACCAGGTTCTGGATACGATCCTGACCGGAAAACATCTGTACTGCATGCAGCATGATATTAATTTTACCTGTGTGGCGGACGGGCATCTTCTGGATGATATGAATGTGATGGATATCTGCACGATTTTCGGAAACGCTCTGGACAATGCCATTGAATATGAGGAAAAGATCGAGGACAGGAAGAAGCGTCTGATCCGGGTTGCTGTATATTCCCAGAATCAGTTTGTCATCATCCGGGTGGAAAACTACTGCGAAGCGCAGCTGGCAGACGGCGGAGCGCTTCCGGAGACGACCAAAAAGAATAAGGATTATCACGGGTACGGTCTGAAGAGTATCCGGACGACGGCTGAAAAGTACGGCGGGTCTATGACAGTCCGAACTGAGGATGACTGGTTCTATCTGCGGGTGCTGATCCCACGACATGGGCAGAAAGCGGCGCAGACGGAATGAATTTGTTCTGTACCCATTGGAATTTACGGGTTATAATAAAAACAGATAATGGCGGGAGGAGGTGTCCGTATGCCAAAGACAGTGAGTATAGGTCTGCAGGATTTCAGGAAGATCCAGGAATTGGATACATTTTATATAGACAAGACATCTTTCATTGAGGAATGGTGGGAGGCAAAGGACGATGTAACTTTGATCACCAGGCCCAGACGTTTTGGTAAGACTCTGACTATGAGTATGGTCGAGAGCTTTTTTTCTGTGGAACAGGCAGGCAGCAGGCTGTTTGAACCGTATTTCATATGGAAACAGGAAAAATACAGGCAGCTCCAGGGAACGTACCCAGTGATCCTTATGAGTTTTTCTGATATCAAAGAAAATTCATTTCAGGAAGTAAGGAATAAGATCTGCGAAAATATTGTGGATCTGTATAACCATTATGATTTCCTGGGGCAGGGAACACTTCTGAATGAACGGGAAAAAAATTATTTTTATAAAGTATCTGCAGAGATGACAGATGCGGAAGCGTCCATTGCAATCCGACGATTATGCGGATATCTTTACAGATATTACGGGCAGAAAGTGATCATTCTACTGGATGAGTACGATACGCCTATGCTTGAGGCTTACACAGGCGGATACTGGGATGAACTGGTTACATTTACAAGGAGCCTTTTTAATGCAACTTTTAAAAATAACCCGTATCTGGAGCGGGCGATCCTGACAGGGATCACGCGGATCAGTAAAGAGTCTATCTTTTCTGATCTGAATAATCTGAAGGTTGTGACTGCAACATCAGAAGAATACGCCGATTCTTTTGGATTTACGGAAGAAGAAGTGTTTTCAGCGCTGGATGAATATGGGATGTCCGATCGGAAACAGGAAGTGAAAGACTGGTATGACGGTTTCACGTTCGGCAGTAGGACAGATATTTATAATCCCTGGTCTATCATTAATTTTCTTGACACGGGGAAATTTCAGACTTACTGGGCAAATACCAGCTCCAATCATCTTGCGGATGAACTGATCCGGAGGGGGAGCAAGGACATAAAAACAGATTTCGAAAACCTGATCCAGGGCGGACAGATCAAGACACAACTTGATGAGCAGATCATTTATGCTCAGCTTAACGAACGGGAGAGCGCAGTGTGGAGCTTGTTCCTTGCAAGCGGATATCTGAAGGTTGTCAATACAGAATTTCAGATGAGGACGGGCCGGACATTTTACAGCCTTTCTCTGACGAACAGGGAAGTCAGGATCATGTTTGACAGTATGATCCACGGATGGTTTGCAGACTATGACAGTGGTTATAATGATTTTGTCAGCGCATTGCTCCAAAATGACCGGAAAGCTATGAATGTATATATGAACCGGGTTGCGCTGTCTACATTCAGCTTTTTTGATACAGGGAATAAGCCGTCGCAGGAAAATGAGCCCGAACGATTTTATCATGGTTTTGTGCTGGGGCTTATCGTTGAGCTGGAAGACAGGTATACTATAACGTCCAACAGGGAAAGCGGCTTCGGAAGATATGATGTGATGCTGGAGCCAAAGAAGTCGGGAGATGATGCATATATCCTGGAGTTTAAGGTTCAGGATCCGGCTGAGGAACAAGATCTGGAGGCGACAGTTCATTCGGCTCTCAGACAGATCGAAGAGAAAAAGTGTGATTCAGCATTGAAGGCAAAAGGATTCACCCAGGAGCAGATCCGGAAATATGGGTTCGCTTTTCAGGGAAAGAAAGTGCTGATCGGATAGTATAAAGATAAAGGAGAGTGGTTCCGGGGTCAAATTGAAGGATCCCGGAATTTTTATGTATTATGACAGATTTTGACATGAGAAAGTCAGTTTATGACAGAAATATTTACAAAAAATCCTTATGTGGTACGGTAAAGCCACAAGATGAAAGAAAGGATGAGAGAGAATGAAGAGACAGGCTTTTAACCCTTATCTTACGGAATATGAATACATACCGGACGGGGAGCCTTACCTGTTCGGCGACAGGGTCTATGTCTATGGTTCTCACGATCGTTTCGGTGCGCCAATGTTCTGTATGAACGATTATGTGTGCTGGTCCGCTCCGGCGGATGACCTGAGCGATTGGCGGTATGAAGGCGTCATTTACCGGAAAAACCAGGATCCGAAGAACCGGCTGGGAATACGGCTCCTGTTTGCTCCGGATGTTGCCCGCGGCGTGGACGGAAAGTATTATCTTTACTATGCCTTTGATTTTATGGGAATCATGGGCGTTGCGGTGTCGGACAGTCCGACCGGACCTTTTGAGTTCTACGGTCATGTACAGTATGCGGATGGCACGGTCTGGGGCAGAAAAAAGGGAGATTCCTTCCCGTTTGATCCGGGAATCTTTGTGGATGACGACGGAAGAGTCTACTTGTATTCCGGATTCTACACCCCGGTACCGGGGATAGTGACAGGTTTCCGCAGCCTGGAGTTCGGGGGCGGTTATGTGCTGGAACTGGAGCAGGACATGAAGACAATCCGGACACCGGAAAAGCTGCTGTTCCCGAAAGAAGGGCCGGGTTCTTTTGTAGGACATGAGTTCTTCGAGGCAAGCTCTATGAGGAAATATAACGGGAAATATTATTTCGTCTATTCGTCCCGACATAATCATGAACTCTGCTATGCGGTAAGCAATCGGCCAACGGAAGGGTTCCGGTTCGGGGGCACACTGGTGAGCAACGGGGACCTGTTCCTGGACGGAAAGGAAGATGAAAGCCATGCGTCGAATTACATCGGGAACACCCACGGGGGGATCCTGCACCTGAACGGAAAATATTATATCTTTTATCACAGGCATACCAACCGGAGTTCCTACGCCCGGCAGGCATGTGCGGAAGAGATTACCATGGATGAGAACGGTATGTTCCGTCAGGCGGAGATGACAAGCTGCGGGCTCAACGGGGGACCGCTCAAAGGCGTCGGTACATATCCGGCGCGGATCGCATGTAATCTCTGGTCGAAGGACGGGACGGGCCGGTACGACTGTAAGAATCCGAAAAAAGCATTTGCGGAGCATCCGTATTTTACGCAGGATAAGAAGGATGGGGATGGGAGTGCAAGACAGTATATTGCTAATATGCGGGATGGAGCCGTGGCTGGGTTTAAGTATTTTGTGATGGGAGAGGCAAAAGAGATATCGGTGGAACTGGCAGGGAAGGCAAAAGGGAAAATGCTGGTGTCGGGAAACAGGGATTTCTCAGCTATCAATGCGGAGATACCGGTGGAAAATCTAAATAACGTCAAAACAGATTTTACTGCGAAATTAATTGCAGGAAAAGGGAAAAGGGCTTTGTATTTCGAATACAAGGGTGAAGGATACGTAGATTTTATTTCTTTTACACTGAAGTGAAAGAACCGGAAATAACTCGACCCTACATATCAGAATTTCGGAGATCCGTCCCTTTATGATACTGCCGGCCCTACGGTTAACTATTACGGGGAAGACGATTTGTTTGAAAACAGTGCAGAAGGCGGTTACTATACGTATACAACATTTGTGCAGTATGAAGAAAGTATTTATATCAGATGTGGGATGACTCCCGCCTCTATAGGCGGTGAGTGACAAATCAGTATCAGTGGCGGGTGTCAATCCCCCATCTGATATACGCTCCGCGAGGCTGCGCAGGGATTCGGAGATGTATTATG
>DXCZ01000051.1 GCA_019115765.1 Candidatus Mediterraneibacter stercoripullorum
ATAATACATCTCCGAATCCCTGCGCAGCCTCGCGGAGCGTATATCAGATGGGGGATTGACACCCGCCACTGATACTGATTTGTCACTCACCGCCTATAGAGGCGGGAGTCATCCCACATCTGATATAAAAATCACTGGAGAACCTGCTTATGTCTGATCATTCCTTTTACTTATATACTGTATTTGCGTTTCCTCTGGAATTACTTACAGCAGGAGGGATTTTCCTGATGCATCAAAAAAGAAAATCTTTTGCTCCCGTACGCCTGGTTTTATGCGTTACACTTTGTCTGCTGATCTCATGGCTGTGGAATGACACCCGGGACACCGCATTTGCTATGCTGAGATACTTTTCTGTATTTTTCGTATTTTCTGCGGGAATATATCTCTGTTTTCAAATGCCGCTTCAGACTGCTGTTTTCTACGCTGTTACCGCCTATGCGATCCAGCATACCGCCTATATACTGCAGGGATGGATTGCGCCCATATGGCCGATGCACAGCCATATTACGTTTTATTTACAGTATTATTCCATTTATATCATCACTTATTTTCTGCTGTGGAAGATCCTGTATCCCCGTTCAAAATCTGCGCCGGGATGCCGGTTGGAAGGAAAGCCCCTTCTTCTCATTTCAGCTGCCCTGATCACGATCACTCTGATCCTCAACTATATCCGTGTCCTCTACGGTCAGGATCTGAATCTGGCTATGCAGAGCGTCTGCGCCTGTTATGCCCTGATCAGCTGTTCCTTCGCTCTTGCTCTCCAGTTCGGTCTGCTCAAGACTTCCCGTCTGGAACAGGAAGTAGAAGTCATTGAACGGCTCTGGATACGATTCTCTCACAGAAATCCCTGGCCTGCAGCAAAAGAGGTATTACTCTGACCTGTATGGCAGATGGAAAAGCTCTTGATTTCATAGACACACTGGATCTGTACTCAATCTTCGGAAATATTATTGACAATGCCATTGAAAGTGTGATCCAACTGCAGGATGAGGAACAGCGGATCATCGGGATCACCGTTTCCTCCGATGGGAATTTTCTCTGTATACACACGGAAAATTACTATTCCCATCCACTGTCATTCTCAGACGGACTGCCGGAAACTACAAAAGGGGATAACAGTTATCACTGATACGGACTGAAAAGCGTCCGTATGCTTATAGAAAAATATGGCGGACATATAAAGATAAGAGCTCAGGATAATATTTTTAATCTGGATATCATGATCCCGATAAAGAACCAGGGGCAGCTGCATTAAATACCGTGCAGCTGCCCCGTGACATATCATATACTGTTTTTATATCAGCTAAGGCTGACCCGAATCCCGCGCCAAGACTCGTGAGCGAGTCTTGAACAGAACCTTGTCTGAGATTACATGATCTTTCTAAACAGGTCTTTCAGATCCTCAACGCTTGCGTCCTTCGGGTTGCCCGGAGCGCATGCGTCTGCGTGTGCGGACTCGGCCAGGAACTGAAGATCCTCTTCCTTGATAGCATCCAGTTTTGTCGGGATTCCAACATCGATGGAAAGCTGACGTACTGCGTCGATGGCTGCCTTTCTGTACTCGTCAACAGACATCTCGTCTACACCTTTTACGCCCATTGCTCTTGCGATCTCACGGTATTTCTCTCCTGTGCACTCCTGATTGTACTCCATAACGATGGGAAGCATCATAGCACATGCCACACCATGGGGAGTATCATATACAGCACCCAGTGTATGAGCCATGGAATGAGCGATTCCAAGACCTACATTGGAGAATCCCATTCCTGCAATGTACTGTCCGAGAGCCATTCCGTCGCGTCCCTCTTTCTCATTGGCAACAGCCCCTCTTAAGGACTTTCCGATGATCTCGATGGCTTTCAGGTGGAACATATCTGTCATTTCCCATGCAGCCTTTGTCGTGTATCCTTCGATAGCATGTGTCAGAGCGTCCATACCAGTGGAAGCTGTCAGTCCCTTAGGCATGGAAGCCATCATATCCGGATCAACAATAGCAATCACCGGCATGTCGTGGGGATCAACACAGACGAATTTTCTCTTCTTCTCAACATCAGTGATCACGTAGTTGATAGTTACCTCAGCAGCTGTTCCTGCTGTTGTGGGAACTGCAATGATCGGAACACAGGGATTCTTTGTAGGAGCTGTTCCCTCAAGGCTTCTTACATCCTCGAACTCCGGATTTGCAATGATGATACCGATAGCCTTTGCCGTATCCATAGAAGATCCGCCGCCAATAGCGATGATGTAATCTGCCTCAGCGTCTTTGAACGCCTGTACGCCATGCTGAACGTTCTCGATAGTCGGGTTTGCCTTGATGTCTGAGTAGATCTCATATGCAAGTCCTGCTTCATCAAGAACTTTTGTTACCTTTCCCGTCACACCGAATTTGATCAGATCCGGATCGGAACATACGAAAGCCTTTTTGTAGTCTCTTGCCTTCGCCTCTGTTGCAATTTCCTGGATCGCGCCTGCTCCGTGATAGGATGTCTCGTTAAGCATGATTCTGTTTGCCATGATTATCAATCTCCTTTTCATTTGCTGATTTCTTTTACTGTTTATATTTTAACAATCTTTGTTACAAATATAAAGTTACAAAACAGTCAATCTGTCACATCGGATGTATATCAGATGTGGGATGACTCCCGCCTCTATAGGCGGTGAGTGACAAATCAGTATCAGTGGCGGGTGTCAATCCCCCATCTGATATACGCTCCGCGAGGGCGCTGAACGTCCGGTGGACGTTCGCTTAGCGCCGACCGTAGTGGAACGAAGATGCGCAGGGATTCGGAGATGTATTATGTCAGCTAAAGCTGACCCGAATCCCGCGCCAAGACTCGCAAGCGAGTCTTAAATTTGATACTTTTTATTCCTTGTCTCGGACATACGGCAGGAGAGCCCTGCATTGCCACGGCGGCCACGCTCGCGCTCGGAGTGGAGCGCATATTACACCAGTTCCAGCTGGCGGAAGACTTTCTCCAGTTCTGCGGGCATGGCGGCTGCAAGGGAAGTAGCCATCTCTTCCGGGGTGCCGGAGATCTTTCCCAGGACCCACTGGACTGTCATGTAGATGGAGCCCTGGCAGTACATTTCCAGGAGGAATCTGAGATGTTCCGGCATTTTCCGACCGGTCTTGCCTTCGATCCGTTCTGTGTAGAACTGTAGGATCAGCTGAAAATCATGGTCCCGCAGGTTGTTCTGGGCGTCATTTTTGAAGGCCGCACGGAAAAACAGCTTCTCAGCTTCAATATAGTGAAATTTATTGACAAGCCCTTCCCGGATGGTCTTTCCCTCTCCCATATGTTCAAAGGATTCCAGCAGGATCTTGTCAAAATACCAGTTGATCAGATCATATTTGTCCTGGAAGTTCCTGTAAAAAGTCTGTCTTGTAGTCCCGCATTCCTCCACGATCTCCTTCACCGTGATCTTTTCCACGGGATCTTTCTTCATACACTGCTTCATTGCGTCCGCAAGGCGGTATTTCATATTCTCATGGGCTTTTCCCGGTTCTTTCATCTGCCTGCACTCCTCATTATCCGCTGCTGTTACATGCTTTTATTATAGTAGACCGGGAAATAATTTTCCACCTGTTTATTCCTTCTCTTTTTCCACAGTATGAATAAAAACAGCTGCTATGCCCGCCGCACAACAGCTGTTTCTGTTCTCAGATATATTATAAAAACTTCCCGTCTGGCAATCTCTCTGTTCATTCTCTCAGACCCGGATATCCGTGGATCCCCGGACGTCATCACTCCTGAGGCGCGTCCTGGGCTGACCCCAGTGTAACAGTCAGGGTCTGTTCCTGATACTCTCCGTTATCCGCACGCTGTACAACTACATCTACAGTCTCGCCTGACGCATAGTACTGAAGCACATCCTGAAGCTGGCTCATACTGCTGACACTGCGACCATCCAGCTCGGTTATGATATCGCCCTGTTTGATGCCTGCCTGGTCTGCCGGGCCGTTTTCCACGACTTCAGCAACTGCTGCTCCTGCGGGCATACCATAGATCTGCTGGGCTTCAGAAGAAACATCAGATCCGCGGATTCCAAGATAAGAAGCCTGACTCTCGTCAACCTTTTCTCTTGTTTCCAGGTTCATCATATCCTGCAGACTTGACTCTGCCTTGTCGATCGGGATGGCAAAACCGATGTTATCAACGCTGGCTCCTGAAGATGAGGAGGAACTCTTAGCCTCATTGATTCCGATCAGTTCACCTTTCATATTCAGCAGAGCACCGCCGCTGTTTCCTGAGTTGATAGCCGCATCTGTCTGGATCAATCCTTTAGACTCGATCGTTGTGCCGCTCTCATATGTAAGGGTCAGATCACGGTCCAGTGCACTTACATAGCCACTGGTTACCGATTGTCCATATCCAAGAGCGTTACCGATAGCTACTACCTGCTCGCCAAGTCTTAACTGATCAGAGTCACCTACTGTAGCGATCTTGATCTGACTCATAGTATCATCCGGAATGTCAGACAACTTCACAGAGACAACTGCCAGGTCATTGTTAACATCTGTACCCTTGATCTGTCCTTCAATGCTGGTTTCATCGATAAATCCTACGGAAAGACTGGTTGCTCCTTCAACTACATGGTAATTGGTGGCGATCAAGAGCTCACTGTCATTCTCTCCAACGATTACACCTGTACCGGCTCCCTGCACTTCATACTGCTGTGTTCCGCCGAAGAAATTCCTCATTTCCTCTACAGACATCGTAGATATGGTCACAAGAGACGGCATTGCATTCTCAGCCACATCTGCAACAGACTCCGTACCGTCTGACGAAGACTGACTGTCTGTACTTGTATTGGTACTGCTTCCTGCAGTATGTGTCAGACCAATCTGCTCTGAGCTGTCATTTCCGCCCAGAAAATGACCTCCGACTGCATTAACGCCTACCATTGTCCCGCCTGCCACCAGGCCGAACACCAGAGCTCCTGCTACCAGGGTTGCCCATTTCTTTCCTGCAGTCATAGGCTTGTGTGGTTTTCTTTCTTTTTTCTTATGATCCGCATGATGTTCCTGCTGCTCGTGCATCTGCTGCATCTCCGGCTGATCCGCATCACTCTGTGCTTCTGACTGCTGGTAATATGCAGCCTGTTCTGCCTGCCGTGCGTCACTCTGACCTTCTGCCTGCTGTGTATTGCTCTGTGCGGCCGACTGCTGTATATCGCTCTGTCCTGTCTGCTGCGTGTAAACAGATTCGGTCTGCTGAGCAGCTTCATTCCGTTCTGTTTGTCCGGATACAGCTTCCTGCGGCTGCTGTGCCGTTCCCTCTCCTTCCGACTGTCCTGTATATCCATTCTGTGAATAATCCTTGTTAAATTCTTCACTCATAATTATCTGCCTCTTTTCTTTATCCGGAGTCCTTCAACTCCTTATCTTTTGTTCGCTTAAAAAGATAAAGGGTTTTTGTGACAGAATTATGAAAACCATCGTAAGAAATTGTGATTCTTACCGTCAGCTTCCATCCTCTACAGTAAGCCGGTATTCTGAAGGCGGATCCGCGATCGTATATTCCTCGTCACTCTCCGCATTACCGTTACCCGCGCAGGACAGCGGTTCGTAGCGGATACGAAGTACAGGTTCTCCCTTATCCACATCCGACTTCTTCAGATAAACAGCAATAAACAGACTGGACGGCAGACCGCCCAGATCCTCCGAGAAATGGATCGTCTGAAATCCATTTTCCCTGCACATCCGGATCACCTGTTCTGCAAACTGATCCGGCTCTTCTATCTTGCTGGTATTTGCCACAACTGTCAGCCGGCATACGCCGCCGCGGGTCATGGAACTTACTGCGTCGGGAATACCTGAATGCTCCTCACGGTACTGCTCATAAATACCAGAAGCATACGGATAGATAAACACTCCGGCTGCCAGTAATACAGCTGCCGCCGACAGTAATGTCTTAAAATTGTTGCATTTCTTCATGGCTGCTCCATTTTGTATCACTTTTACAACCGATTATACATTTCAGCTTATATAAAATCAATAAAGGTGGTGCAGAAACTGAGACAAATTTTAAATGATTCATTCTGAATAGAAAGGGACAGGAACCATGCCAAAACCAAGAACAAAAACAGGTGATAAAAATCTGATCAGCGAAAATCTTATAGAATTGAGGAAAAAGCATCATTACTCCCAACGGCTTCTTGCTTATAAACTTCAACTGGCAGGATATGATATGGATAAAAATGTGATCACCCGAATTGAAACAAACAAAAGATATGTAACAGATATCGAACTGAAGGCACTCTGCGAAGTGCTTGAGGTCACTTATGAGGAACTTATCGACGGATAACCCACCTCCAATTCATGTACCCATTTCCCCCGCATTCTCATATCATATTAGAAGAAGATGCATCTTTTCCAAAATAATATTATATGGAGGTAATACAATGGGTATAACCAATTCCAACAAACAGACCGATACCACCCGGATCGACTGCAATGGGACTCTGAAAGTAACGCTTGCCCTCACTGCCGCCCCTGACATATCGTCCAACCCGACGGATATTGTCCTTGTTCTGGACCGTTCGGGCAGTATGAGCGGAAGTCCCCTCGCAAATATGAAAATCGGGGCAGATACTTTTATCGATATCATTGATAAGTCAACAGACAATGCACAGGATGGAAACATCGGCTCTGGAAGCAGGATCGGAATCGTCAGCTTTGCTGACACCGCCTCTGCCAACACGCAGCTGATCACTTCTACAGCAGCTTTAAAAACCGCCGTTCATTCACTGACAGCAGGAGGTTCGACCAATCACGCAGACGCGTTTGCTGAAGCAGTCGGGCTTTTTGATCCCGCATCTGCCTTACCGGTGCTGATGGAATAGACGTCAATGTCCTTAATGACTGGGCCACAGATCCTGATGCTTCCCATGTAGCGGTCACCCCGGATGACTCCGAACTGGGCGTATCCGGCAGTGAGGGAGCCTCCCTGGAGTTCTATATCAGACACATTTCACAGTAGAAGGCTGTCAGGATTTTACCGTGATCGATCTGGGAGACACCGCTCCGCAGGCATCCGGCCGGATCATCGAGCTGAATCTGACTGCGAAAAATGTCTGCCCGGACAAACGGGTAGCGCTTGGGATCATACTGACTGAAGTAGACTGCTGCGGTATGGAACATCCCCGCGGCATGAAGACATTTACCATACCGGCTCACAATTATCCGACATGCCGGGATATACAGGTGAAATGCATCCAGTTCGTGCTTCCTGACGATCTGAACGTCTCTTGCAGAAGCGGCAGCGGAATGTGCGGTGAGAGAAAACTGAAAGTCCGGACCATCGTCCATAATATAGATACCGGATATCGCTGCTGCGATACCGTTGTAAAAATGTGACGCTGGAACTGCTCCGGGAAAGATCCCGGGAATCTGGTAAACGAACTGAAAAACCCCGCCTGTATAAGGCGGGGTCGCTTTATTCATCCTGTATTTCTATAGCTTGTCAGCATTCAGGACGCGATTAAGCGTTCTTCTGTGCAATCGCTGCCTGTGCTGCCGCGAGACGCGCCACGGGTACACGGAACGGTGAGCAGGATACATAGTCAAGTCCGATGCTGTTGCAGAACTCTACAGAGCTCGGATCTCCACCGTGCTCGCCGCAGATACCTACGTGCAGGCTCGGATTAACCGGTTTTCCAAGATCGATAGCCATCTTCATCAGCTTGCCAACGCCAACCTGATCCAGCTTAGCGAACGGATCATTCTCAAAGATCTTAGCGTCATAGTAAGCGTTCAGGAACTTACCAGCATCGTCACGGGAGAATCCGTATGTCATCTGAGTAAGGTCATTTGTACCGAAGCAGAAGAAGTCAGCCTCTTTTGCGATCTCGTCAGCTGTAAGAGCAGCTCTCGGGATCTCGATCATTGTACCAACCTCATATTTCAGGTCGCTGCCTGCTGCTGCGATTTCAGCGTCAGCTGTCTCAACAACAAACTTCTTAACATATTTCAGCTCTTTCACGTCACCTACGAGCGGGATCATGATCTCTGGAACGATATTCCAGTCCGGATGAGCATTCTTTACATTGATAGCCGCACGGATAACAGCCTTTGTCTGCATCTTAGCGATCTCCGGATATGTGACTGCCAGACGGCATCCACGGTGGCCCATCATCGGGTTGAAC
>DXCZ01000052.1 GCA_019115765.1 Candidatus Mediterraneibacter stercoripullorum
TAGGAAAAGCAAATGTTATGAAAATGGAAAGAATCAATCGAAGATAAAGGACGGGTAAATCGTGGTGGAGAATCGGGTGAAAGAACTGCGGCTGGAAAAGGGGTTGAGACAGATTGATCTTGCGAATAAGATTAATGTATCACAGCAGACCATCAGCCGGATTGAAAAAGGAGAAAATTCGTTTCCGGCGGAAACGCTTGTTCAGCTTTCAAAATACTTCCAGGTATCTTCGGATTATATTCTTAAACTTTCAGACAGTAGAATGACAGTCGAAGGTCGAATTGAAGCAGAATGTCTTGTTGATCGGAATGTAAATTTTATTCATTATTTTGAACGCATGAATCAGAAAAATAAAGATCTGATCTGTAATCTGATGGAACAGCTGGCTGAACAGATCTGATGAACATCAAACTGAATAAAAAATGTGCAAAAAGGAGGAATCTGATGAAGATTTTTCCTTTTTTTGTTTATATTGTATGATATAATTACAATAATTTATAGGAACTGGCAGACAATATTATTGTGTTGTGGCATCTTTTTGAGAAAATGATGCCCTGAAATGGAGGGAAAGTTATGTTAGAAAAAGTGGATCTGACAAAGAAAATGTCAAAAGAAGAATATCGTGAGAAAATGCCGCAGCTGGAAGCAAAACTAGGATTTCTCCAGAGACGGTGCAAAGAATTGAAAATTCCCGTACTTATTGTGTTTGAAGGGTTCGGTGCTTCCGGAAAAGGACTTCAGATCGGGCGCCTGATCCAAAGTATGGATCCCAGAGGGTTCCAGGTGTATCCGATCAAAAATGAAACGGATGAGGAACGTATGCATCCTTTTATGTGGAGGTTCTGGACGAAGACGCCGGAGAGGGGCAGATTTTCGATTTTTGACGGCAGCTGGTACAGAAAGGTTCTGATCGACAGGTTTGAAATGCGAACCAGAGAAAAAGAGCTTCCGGCAGTTTTTCATTCTATTAATTCCTTTGAAGAACAGCTTGCGGATGATGGAAATGTAATTATCAAATTATTTCTTGATATTGATAAGAAAGAACAGAAAAAAAGATTTGATAAACTCAGGAAGAATAAAGAAAGCGAGTGGCGTGTCAGCCAGGGGGATCTGGAACGGAATGCCAGATATGATGAATACGCATCCATGATGGAGGATATGCTGTTCAAGACTGATTCGGATTATGCGCCGTGGACGATCATTGAAGCAACGGATCGCCGGTTTGCAACGGTCAAAATCTATACTACTGTAATTAAGGCTCTGGCAGATCGGATTGAGGCGATACAGGAAGAAATGGGAACAAAGAATGGCATGAAGCCTGCGGAAATGGAAGATACTCGCGCAGCTGATCTGGCAAGAGAGGCTGACCGTGAGATGCGCAGTCTCCAGGTGTCTATTCTTTCGAAGGCAGATCTTTCTCTGAAATATACGAGAGAAGAGTATAAGTTGAAACTGGACAAACTGCAGAAAAAATTGGAAAAGCTCCATGGAGAACTTTATCGCAGGCGTATTCCTGTTGTTCTGGGATTTGAAGGATGGGATGCAGGAGGAAAAGGAGGAGCTATCAAACGGCTGACGGCCAGAATGGATTCCAGAGGCTATGCTGTGAATCCTACTGCATCCCCCAATGATATAGAAAAGGCGCATCACTATCTGTGGCGGTTCTGGAGAGCGATGCCAAAGGACGGACATGTGGCGATCTTTGACCGCACCTGGTACGGACGTGTTATGGTGGAGCGGATTGAAGGATTCTGTACAAAAGAAGAATGGCAGAGGGCCTATAAGGAAATCAACGACATGGAAAAAGATCTCCATGATGCCGGAGCTATTGTGATTAAATTCTGGATGCATATTGACAAGGATGAACAGGAACGCCGTTTCAAGGAGCGCCAGGAAAATCCTGAGAAACAGTGGAAGATCACAGATGAGGACTGGAGAAACCGTGAAAAATGGGATCAATACGAAGACGCTGTAAATGAGATGCTTCTCCGTACGTCTACAGACTATGCGCCTTGGGTGGTCGTGGAAGGCAATGACAAATATTATGCAAGAGTAAAGGTGCTTCGTACTGTTGTAGAAGCTATTGAGAAACGGATCGGGGAGATGAAATAATGACCATGACGATTCGAGAACAGCTGGAAGAACGGGAAAAACAATATCTCAGTCCTTATGCTGTTCTTAGCAGAAATTCCCGTGGGAGGATGTGTGAGGAGGTTCAGTGCGATATCCGCCCTGTTTTTCAAAGAGACCGTGACCGTATCCTGCATTGCAAGGCTTTTCGCAGACTGAGGCAGAAAACCCAGGTATTTCTACTGGCAAAAGGCGACCACTATCGTACAAGACTGACCCATACACTGGAGGTCTCTCAGAACGCCCGGACAATCGCAAAGGCTCTGCGTCTCAATGAGGATCTGGTGGAGGCAATTGCCCTCGGCCATGATCTCGGGCATACGCCATTTGGACATGCCGGGGAGAAAGCACTGAATCAGGTCTATCAGTTTTCTCACAATCAGCAGAGCCTCAGAGTTGTGGATCATTTGGAAAAGCAGGGAAAAGGCTTAAATCTGACATGGGAAGTAAGGGATGGGATCCTGAATCATAAAACGGCGGGATGTCCACATACTCTTGAAGGAAAAATAGTCAGACTTTCAGATAAGATCGCCTATATCAATCATGATATGGATGATGCGATGCGCGGCGGCATACTTACGGAACAAGACGTTCCGGCAGAGATCAGAGGCGTCCTTGGAACTTCAGGTAAAGCACGCCTGAACCGTATTGTTCATGATGTGATTACAAACAGCATGGATAAACCGGAGATCATTATGTCTCCCGACGTTGAAAAAGCGATGTCTGATCTCCGGAAATTCATGTTCGAACACGTTTATCTCAACCCGAAGGCTAAAGGCGAAGAAGAGAAAGCGGTACATATGATACAGCAGCTTTTTGAATTCTATATGAAGCATCTGGAACTGCTCCCCGGCCAGTTCCATGATGCCCTCGTCTGCTCGGACGATCCGCAAGAGCAGATTGTGTGTGACTATATAGCCGGAATGACGGACAATTATGCCGTGAAAAAGTTTGAAGAATATTTTATTCCTGAATCGTGGAAAATTTAAATAAAAAATAAAGGAAATCAAAAAGTTTTGTCGAATATATATTATGTGGAGGCAGACATGTATTATTCGGAAGAACTGATTGAAGAAATTAGAACAAGAAACGATATTGTTGATGTAATTTCCGGTTATGTCCGGCTGCAGAAGAAGGGCAGTTCCTATTTCGGCCTCTGTCCTTTTCATAATGAGAAGTCGCCCTCATTTTCTGTCAGCCGCCAAAAGCAGATGTATTACTGTTTCGGATGCGGCGCGGGAGGCAACGTTTTTACTTTTCTTATGGAGTATGAGAATTATACTTTTGTAGAAGCAGTGAAATATCTTGCACAACGTGCTGGAATCGAACTCCCGGAAGAGGATAATTCAAAGGAAGCGAGACAGAAGGCAGATCTGCGCTCTTCAATACTGGAGGTCAACAAACTTGCGGCTAAATATTTTTATGTTCAGCTGAAATCTGAGCGTGGAGAGCAGGCGTATTCATATTTAAAAGACAGAAAGCTGACGGATGCTACGATTACCGCTTTCGGGCTTGGGTATTCCAATAAATTCAGCAATGATCTTTATAAATATCTCCGCGGAAAAGGATACAGCGAGGAGCTGATCCGGCAGGCCGGACTGATCAGCACAGATGAGAAAAGCGGCGTATATGATAAATTCTGGAACCGGGTCATGTTTCCGATCATGGATGTTAACAGTCGTGTGATAGGTTTCGGGGGGAGAGTGATGGGTGATGCGAAACCCAAATATCTGAATTCTCCGGAAACACCTGTTTTTGACAAGAGCCGTAATCTGTACGGACTGAACCGTGCCAGGACGTCGCGGAAGCCTTATTTTCTCCTCTGCGAAGGTTATATGGATGTTATATCGCTCCATCAGGCAGGTTTTACGAATGCAGTGGCTTCTCTCGGCACGGCTCTTACGCCAGGACATGCTTCTCTGATCAAACGTTATGTTAAGGAGGTCTATCTTACATACGACAGTGACGAAGCCGGGACGCGGGCTGCGCTCAGAGCAGTCCCGATCCTTAGAGACGCCGGGATCACGGCCAGAGTGGTGCGGATGGATCCCTATAAAGATCCGGATGAATTTATTAAAAACCTTGGAGCTGAGGAATACGAGAAGCGGATCAGTCAGGCCAGAAATGGATTTATGTTCAGTATCGAGATGCTGGAGAAGGATTTTGATATGGGATCGCCGGAGGGAAAGACGGCATTCTTCAGGGAGACTGCGAAAAGACTTCTGGAGTTTGAAGATGAACTGGAGCGAAATAACTATACTGAGGCTGTTGCATCCGCTTATAAGATCAGCCGCGAAAGCCTGGAAAAGCTGGTGGCGAAGACTGCTGTCAGTGCCGGGATGGCAAGACCGGTGGCAAGACCGAAACGGGCAGAAGGGAAAGAAAAATCGAGAGAGGACGGTATTCTGACCTCTCAGAAAGCGCTTCTGACCTGGATGATCGATGATATACATCTGTTCGACCAGATCAGCCGGTACATAACTCCCGGGGATTTCACCGGTGAGATTTACCGCAAGGTTGCTGAGCTCCTGTATGAACAAAGGAAAGAAGGAGAGCTTAATCCGGCGAAAATACTCAATCATTTCACAGAGGAAGAGGAGCACCGGGAAGCCGCCTCGCTTTTCCATACAAGGATCAAAGAACTGAAGACAAAAGAGGAGCGTGAGCAGGCTCTGAAAGAAACTATTCTGAGAGTGAAGTCTCATAGCCTGGATGCTCAGACTATGAACCTGGATCCTACAGATATGGAAGGGCTTCAGCGCCTGATGAAGGAGAAGCAGAAACTCGAGGATATACGTAAACTGCATATTTCTATTGATTAAGGATAAAATAAAACAAGATAGCCAGCGCATATGCGTCGGCAAAGGAAGGATGGACACATGGAAGAAAACACACAGAAATTTCTGGAAAAAATGAAGGAACTGGTTGCTCTGGGCAAGAAGAAAAAGAGTATACTGGATGTTCAGGAAATCAATGACCATTTCAGCGATATGGAACTGAACGCGGATCAGATGGAGAAGGTATTTGACTATCTTGAAGCTAATAATATCGATGTCCTCCGCATCAGTGGTGATGTAGAAGAAGATGTGGACATGGACCTGGACATGCTTCCCGAGGGAGAAGAGGTCGATATGGAGAATATTGACCTGTCAGTTCCGGAAGGAGTAAGTATCGAGGATCCTGTCCGCATGTACTTAAAAGAAATCGGAAAAGTGCCCCTCCTTAGTGCTGAAAGGGAAATCGAGCTGGCTCAGAGAATGGAGGAAGGCGATGAAGAGGCGAAAAAGGAGCTTGCTGAAGCAAACCTCCGTCTTGTTGTAAGTATCGCCAAAAGATATGTCGGCCGGGGAATGCTGTTCCTTGATCTTATCCAGGAGGGTAACCTCGGGCTGATCAAGGCAGTGGAAAAGTTTGATTATCATAAGGGGTATAAGTTTAGTACTTATGCTACATGGTGGATCCGTCAGGCAATCACCCGAGCGATTGCGGATCAGGCAAGAACAATTCGTATTCCTGTTCATATGGTTGAGACAATCAATAAATTGATCCGTGTTTCCAGACAGCTGCTTCAGGAACTCGGAAGAGAACCTCTTCCTGAAGAAATCGCAAAAGAGCTGGATATGCCTGTAGACCGCGTTCGTGAGATTCTTAAGATCTCTCAGGAACCGGTTTCTCTTGAGACTCCTATCGGCGAAGAGGAAGACAGTCATCTCGGCGATTTTATCCAGGATGATAACGTTCCTGTACCTGCTGAGGCGGCTGCTCAGACGCTGTTGAAAGAACAGCTGGATGAGGTCCTTGATACGCTGACGGAGAGAGAACAGAAGGTTTTGAGACTTCGTTTCGGAATGAATGACGGAAGAGCCCGGACGCTTGAAGAAGTGGGACGTGAATTCGACGTGACGAGAGAACGTATTCGCCAGATCGAAGCAAAAGCGCTCCGTAAGCTTCGCCATCCGAGCCGGAGCAGAAAACTGAGAGACTATCTTGACTGATTTCGGCAGGTGTATTATGGAATTATCTAAGAGATTAACGGCAGTCGCAGAGCTTGTGACTGCCGGCGGCAGAACCGCAGATATCGGGACTGATCATGCTTATGTACCGATCTGGCTTGTTCAGAACGGGCGTATTCCATCAGCGATTGCAATGGATGTGAATTCCGGACCGCTTGAGAGAGCACGCGCACATGTGATACAGAATAACCTTGAGGGTCAGATAGAGCTGCGTCTTTCCGATGGATTTGCAGCTCTTGTCCCCGGTGAAGTCGACACCGCAGTGATCGCAGGTATGGGAGGCGGACTTCTCATCCGCATACTGCGGGAGGGGGCTGATGTTGTTCGGTCATTGAAGGAGTGTATCCTGCAGCCTCAGTCAGAGATTGAAAAAGTCAGAGCCTTTCTTTTAGAGGAAGGCTTTTCCTTTATTCGGGAAGATATGGTAGAAGAGGATGAAAAATACTATCCGATGATGAAGGTCGTACCTCCGATGGATGAGAACGACATAAGCAGAAATCGGGGAAAATCCTGGAATGAGACAGAAGTTCGGTACGGTAAGCTTCTGCTGGAAGCGAAAAATCAGGTTCTTCATGATTTCCTGCTCAGAGAAATCCGTATAAAAAATGAAATACTGAGCAGTCTTGAAAAAAGTGATTCTGAAAGAGCTGAAAAACGAAAAAATCAAATCAGAAACGAACTTGCATATGTACAGAAAGGAATGGAATACTATGGTTTGTAAAGAAATTATACAAGTGATCGAATCGGCTTATCCAAGAGATGCGGCTCTTGATTTTGACAATGTCGGTCTCCTTGCCGGACGTCTGGAGAAAGAAGTAAACCGGGTTTATCTGGCTCTTGATGCTACGGATGCGGTTATCAGCCGTGCAGTAGAAGCTGGCGCAGATATGCTGATCACACATCATCCGCTGATCTTCTCTCCGCTGAAAAGCGTTACGAACGGAGATTTTATCGGAAGAAGGGTGGTAAGACTGATTCAGAATGACATTTCTTATTATGCAATGCATACGAATTACGATGTGCTTGGTATGGCTGAACTGTCTGAAAAGATTCTTGGTATTAAAAATGCAGAGGTTCTTGACGTGACCTCGGTGACCGATGAGAGAGAAGAAGGAATCGGGCGGGTCGGCAATCTGGAAAAACCTGTGACACTGGAAGAATGCTGTATATATGTAAAGCATAAACTGAACCTGGGAAGTCTGAAAGTATTTGGAGATATGGAGCATACTGTAAAAAGGATCGCTGTATCTCCCGGGTCCGGCAAGAGTGCGATCAGGCCGGCTCTTGAAAAAGGG
Organism: Candidatus Mediterraneibacter stercoripullorum; assembly: GCA_019115765.1. Taxonomy (GTDB): domain Bacteria; phylum Bacillota; class Clostridia; order Lachnospirales; family Lachnospiraceae; genus Mediterraneibacter; species Mediterraneibacter stercoripullorum. The sequence continues at coordinate 7,439 of DXCZ01000052.1, forward strand.
GCTGATGTGCTCGTGACTGGTGATATCGGACACCATGACGGTATCGATGCGGTTGAGCAGGGGCTTTCGATCATTGATGCCGGACATTATGGAACTGAATATATTTTTATTGATGATATGAAGTGTTTCCTGAACAGCAGGCTTCCGGTCCTGGAAGTTCAGACTGAACCGGTTGTACACCCATTCCAGGTTATATAACAGAAACAGTCATCCGATTTTATTGACACAGGAGGTAGGAATGGAAGATAGAAAATGTTGTGTCACGATTGAGGGAAAATCAAGATATTACAGCGTCGGGACAACATACCAGAAGATTGCTGATGAGCTGCAGAATGAATATGAACATGATATCGTCCTTGTATACGTAGATGGATTCCGGCTTCAGGAACTGCGAAAAGCGGTATTGAACGACTGCGAGCTGCGATTTATCACTACATCAGATCCCCTTGGTCATGAAGCTTACAAACGTAGTATGTGTTTTCTTCTTGTGAAGGCTGTACATGATGTGGCAGGACACGACAGGATCCAGGATGTGCGGATACATTTTTCGCTGGATAAAGGGTATTACTGTACGGTGAAGGGAGATATACAGCTTGATGAGAAGTTCCTGGATCAGGTGGATGCCCGGATGCATGAGCTCTCAGAGGAAAGGATTCCGATCAATAAACGTTCTGTTCATACAGATACTGCTCTTGGGATGTTCCACAACTATGGGATGTATGACAAGGAGCGTCTGTTTGAATACCGCCGTGTGTCTAAGGTAAATATATACAGTATCAATGACTTTGAGGACTATTATTACGGGTATATGGTGCCTGATACCGGCTGTCTCAGATTTTTTTCGCTGCATCTTTATAATGAGGGGTTTGTTATTCAGATGCCTGTCCGGGATAAACCGGAGGTAGTACCGGAATTTGTCCCAAGTCCAAAGCTGTTCCAGGTGCTCAGGGAATCTGTCTGCTGGGGAGACAGGCAGGGGATCAATACAGTGGGTGCTTTAAATGATATGGTTACCAGATCGGATATGAGAGAAGTGGTCCTTGTCCAGGAAGCTTATCAGGAAATGAAGATTGGAGAGATTGCAAAGCAGATTTCCGGGAGGGGAGGAGTCAAGTTTGTCCTTATTGCCGGACCATCATCTTCCGGGAAGACAACATTTTCCCATCGCCTTTCCATTCAGCTTCGTGTAAACGGTCTGAATCCACATCCGATTGCTGTTGATAACTATTTTGTAGACCGTCAGCACACGCCCAGGGATAAAGATGGTAATTATAACTTCGAATGCCTTGAAGCAATCGATATAGCAAAATTTAACGAAGATATGGAGCGCCTGCTCAAAGGTGAAGAAGTGCATCTTCCGGTTTTTGATTTTACCACAGGAAAGAGAAGCTTTGAACAGCAGGGGAAACGTCTCGGGCCCCAGGATATTCTTGTCATCGAAGGAATCCACTGTCTGAATCCAAAACTTTCGGAGATGCTGGATGATGAAAGAAAATTCAAGATCTATATAAGTGCGCTTACACAGATTAATATTGACGAGCACAACAGGATTCCATCTACAGACGGCAGACTGATCCGACGGCTGGTGAGAGATGCCAGAACACGTGGTTCTTCCGCTATTCGGACAATATCTATGTGGCCTTCTGTGCGCAGGGGAGAAGAAGAAAATATATTCCCTTTTCAGGAAAAAGCAGATGTAATGTTTAACTCTTCTCTGCTGTATGAGCTTGCTGTATTGAAGCAATATGTGGAACCTCTGCTTTTTGGAGTAGATAAGAATTCGGTTGAATACCTGGAGGCAAAGAGACTTCTGAAGTTTTTTGACTATTTTGTCGGGATTGGAAGCGAAAATGTGCCGACGAATTCTCTGCTGAGAGAATTTATAGGCGGAGGCTGTTTCCGGGTATAATGCAGCAAAAGAGGATTGATAATATCGTATAGAGAAAGAAGACGGTAATAGGGCAGAAAAAGTACCTGCCGGTTCTGAATTCTGAGCTGTATGCACTCGAAGAGACGGGAAACAGTATGTCTGCCCGTCTCTTCGAATGTTTTTACCGATTGTAAATCTTTCTAATGTTTTCAATCTTTGAAGTCATATTCTGCAGAAGCAGATCCGCCAGGGTGATAGCTGTCATTGACTCGACAACTACAACAGCCCGGGGGACAATGACCGGATCGTGCCTTCCGTGAATAGATATTTCCACATTTTCTCCGGACTCATTGACTGTCTTCTGTGGTTGCGCAATTGAAGCGGTAGGCTTGACAGCTGCGCGCAGGATCAGGCGGGATCCATCGCTCATTCCGCCTAATGTGCCTCCGGAGTGGTCTGTTTGTTTACGGATATTGCCCATATCCATATAAAAGGGATCGTTGTTATCTTTTCCAGTTGAAAGCGCTGCCTGAAATCCATCACCGATTTCTACGCCTTTTACTGCGCCGATTGACATTACAGCCTGAGCCAGGAGCGCATCCAGCTTGTCGAAGACCGGCTCGCCCAATCCGACAGGGAGACCGTCAGCAGTACATTCGATTACTCCTCCGCAGGAATTGCACTGTGACATAAGCTTGGCAACATATTCTCCGGCTTTCTCTGCAGTAGCATTATCGGGCATATAGAAACTGTTTTCGTTGATTTCCGTGTAATTATATGACTCTGCTGGTATGGAAAATGGCCCGATAGCCTTGGTATATGCTCGAACTGTAATACCGAGCTCTTTCAAAAGAAGCGAAGCAACCGCTCCTGCCGCAACCCTTCCTATCGTCTCACGCCCGGAAGAACGTCCTCCTCCGCGATAATCACGAAATCCATATTTCTCTTTATAGGGGTAATCTGCATGCCCCGGACGGAAAGTTACTGCTATGTCTCCGTAGTCTTTTGAACGCTGATCCTTATTGTATACAACAAGAGAAATCGGCGTCCCGGTTGTTCTGCCTTCAAAGATGCCTGACAGAATAGAAACGGTATCTGCCTCGTTGCGCTTTGTCGTGTATTTGCTCTGTCCCGGCCGGCGTCTGTCGAGAAAGGCCTGTATATCCTGTTCGGAAAGAGCGATGCCCGCCGGGCATCCGTCGATCACAACGCCTACGCCCGGTCCGTGAGACTCGCCCCAGGTAGTAATGCGAAATAATTTTCCAAAAGATGAACCACTCATATAAAGCTTCCTTTCTGTGTTTCTTGCGATCAAATAAATAAAACACAAACATTTCATAATTTGTGCAGCGATTTTATTATATAGGAAGAATCCAGTGCATGCAAGCGCATAAAGTCTCTTAATTTTCTTTTAAGAAAAAAGAAGCACTGTACATTTCCTGAAATAAGTAATATAATGTTGCCGAACTATTGTAATTAATAAGGAGAGAGATGGTTATTTAATGAGTGACAAGAAACAGAAAAAGCATGATGCATTTACTCCGGAAGAACAGACGAACAGTTCACAGTACGGCTCGGAAGCAGATTCAGAGTCAGCTGACGATGTAATACTGTCTGACGATACAGAGAATACTGCTGCACACGAAGAAGAGGGTAGGGGAAAAACAAGAAAACGCCGCAGACGCAGAAGAAGGCAGAAGAAGGAAAGGATGCCTCTTGGAAGGAAACCGTTCATTATTGCAGGCTGCATTGTTGGCGGGCTTGCAGTTATTTATCTTGGAATATCAGCCTTTTTTATCAGTCATTTTTATATGAATACAGTGATAAACGGCCATGATTTCTCGGGGAAGACTGCGGCTGATGTGGAGGAGTATATCAAACAGCAGGTATCAGATTACAAACTGACTGTGCGTGAGCAGAACAATGAGACCTCGGAGATCAGCGGAGCAGATATATCACTGTCCTATGAAGCAAATGATGAAATAGAGAACGCTCTGAAGAGTCAGAATCCATTCTTGTGGCCGTCTGCATTTTTCGCTGAGAGTACGACGGACGTTACTGTCCAGGTAAGCTATGATGAAGAAGCGTTGAATGAACAGATTCAGTCATTAAACGCGGTTACCCGGGAGCAGACTCAGCCTGTTTCAGCTTCTCCGGAATACAATGGCGAATCATACGAAGTTAAAGCCGAAGTTTACGGCACGGCTGTTGATATAGACGTGCTCACTGAGAAAGTAAAACAATATATCTCTGAATTCAGAGACGAACTCGTTCTTCGGGATGAAGGATGTTATGTTCTCCCCGCATACACCAGCAGTTCACCGGAAGTACAGGAGGCATGTGATACGATGAATAAATATATTCAGGCAAGTATCACATATACAATGGATGACGAAGATGTGGTTGTGGATAAAGACCTGATATCGGAATGGCTCAGCTGTGATTCGGAGATGCAGGTGACGCTGGATGAGGATGCTGTCAGACAGTGGATGCGTGAGTTTGGAAAGAAGTATGATACGGTAGGTACAACCCGCACGATCACAACGCCTACCGGCAAGAAAGCGGAAGTGACCGGCGGTACATATGGCTGGTCAGTTAACGAGGATGGAGAGACACAGACTCTGATCCAGAATATCAAAAACGGCGATGTAACATCAAAGGAACCGGCTTACAAGCAGACTGCAGCGTCTCACTCTGAACAGGACTGGGGCAACACCTACCTGGAAGTAGACTTGAGTACACAGCATATGTGGTATATCAAGGACGGATCCGTAGTTCTGGAGACAGATGTTGTTACAGGAAGGCCTACTGATGACAGGGAGACTCCGCAGGGAGTATATTCTATCATTGAGATGAAGCGTGACAAGGTCCTGACAGGATCCATAGATCCGGCAACCGGAGAGCCGTCCTACAGAACTCCTGTATCTTACTGGATGCGGATCACATGGACCGGTATTGGTTTTCATGATGCCACATGGCAGGCACAGTTTGGAGGAGACTGGTATATCAATCATGGATCGCATGGATGTATCAACATGCCTCTTAGCAAGGCCTCACAGCTCTACGAGATGCTGGAAATGGGAACGCCTGCCATTGTTCATTACTAAAACAGGAGCAGATAAAATAATGTATGAACTGATCAAAAAAGACGGACGTGCAAAACGGGGAAGGCTGCATACCGTGCACGGAACGATAGAGACCCCGGTTTTTATGAATGTGGGAACCGCAGCCGCTATCAAAGGAGCTGTCTCCACAGACGATCTCCGTATGATCAAGACCCAGGTTGAACTGTCTAATACGTATCACCTGCATGTCCGACCCGGAGACGAGGTCGTGAAAAAGCTGGGTGGACTTCACAGATTTATGAACTGGGACAGGCCCATCCTGACAGATTCAGGAGGATTTCAGGTGTTTTCCCTTGCCTCTCTGAGGAAGATCAAGGAGGAAGGCGTACATTTTCACTCGCATATTGATGGGCGAAAGATTTTCATGGGCCCGGAGGAGAGTATGAGGATCCAGTCTAATCTGGCGTCTACCATCGCCATGGCATTTGATGAATGCCCCTCCAGTGTGGCGGACAGGAAGTATATGGAAAATTCTGTAGCCCGGACAACCCGATGGCTGAAACGGTGCAAAGACGAGATGGCAAGGCTCAATTCCCTGCCGGATACGATCAATCCTCATCAGCTGCTGTTCGGGATCAACCAGGGCGGCGTATACGAAGATATCCGGATCGCTCACGCTCAGCAGATCGCGGAAATGGACCTGGATGGTTATGCAGTAGGCGGACTTGCAGTAGGTGAGACTCATGAGGAAATGTACCGGATCCTGGATGCGGTTGTACCTCATCTGCCGGAGGATAAGCCGACTTATCTTATGGGTGTCGGCACACCGGCTAATATCCTGGAAGCAGTAGACCGCGGCGTAGACTTCTTTGACTGTGTATATCCGTCAAGAAACGGCCGTCATGGACATGTTTACACAAATGAAGGAAAGCTCAATCTCTTCAATGCCAGATATGAACTGGACGACCGTCCCATTGAAGAGGGATGCGGATGTCCGGCATGCCGCAGCTACAGCAGAGCGTATATCCGTCATTTGCTGAAGGCAAAGGAAATGCTTGGCATGCGTCTCTGCGTTCTTCATAATCTCTATTTCTATAATACGATGATGGAGGAGATACGGGACGCCATTGACGCCGGCAACTATAAAGAATACAAGAAACAGAAACTGGAGGGCATGATGAGAAAGTAAGATTTTTTAAAATCCTCTTGAAGATTATGCCAAATTTGTGTATAGTAGACTTATTGTGGAAGACAAGTTAGTTAGGAGGAAACACAAATATGGATATTCTTGGTATCATCGTGCTTTATGCTGTCGTGATCGGAGGTATGTGGTTCTTGCTCATGCGTCCTCAGAAGAAGGAACAGAAGAGGGTTCAGGCAATGCTCGCCAGCATGGAGGTTGGCGACACAGCTCTTACGACAAGCGGTTTTTACGGCGTGATCATCGATATTACTGATGACGATGTGATCGTGGAGTTCGGCAATAATAAGAACTGTCGTATCCCGATGCAGAAATCTGCTATAGCTCAGATCGAGAAACCCAGCGGAGAATAAAATGGACAGACCGGAAGGCTGACAGCTGCCTGTTTGCAGGGCGGAGTTATGCTTCCGGTCTTTTTTGACGATCTTTATAACAGAGTGCCCTCTATTTTTGCCTGTAAATACTTGAAAGAAACAGGAAAATGCGGTATGATAAGGATTAGTATTTTTACATTTGGAAGGATGAGTAGATATGGAGATGAAGATCGGTGTTATAAAAGGGGATGGGATCGGACCGGAGATCGTTGACGAGGCAATGAAAGTTCTCGACAAGGTCGCAGAGGTCTATGGCCATTCCTTTTCTTATACGCAGCTTCTTATGGGCGGGGCCTCTATCGACGTCAATGGAGTACCGCTGACAGATGAGACGCTTCAGCTTGCGAAAGAGAGCGATGCTGTTCTGATGGGTTCTATCGGCGGGGACGCAAAGACTTCTCCCTGGTATAAGCTGGAACCTTCAAAGAGACCTGAAGCAGGCCTTCTGGGGCTCAGAAAAGGGCTGAATCTTTTTGCTAATTTGAGACCGGCTGTTCTCTATGAAGAACTGAAAGGTGCGTGCCCGCTAAAGGAGGAGATTGCTGACCGCGGATTTGACATGATGATCATGCGGGAATTGACTGGCGGTCTGTATTTCGGAAAACGAAGTACGGAAGAAATTGACGGTGTGCTCACAGCGAAAGATGAACTTGTATATAATGAAAATGAGATTCGCAGGATCGCAAAACGCGGATTTGAAATCGCTATGAAGCGCAGGAAAAAGGTGACAAGCGTAGATAAGGCGAATGTCCTTGATTCCTCAAGGCTCTGGAGAAAGATCGTTGATGAAGTCGCAGCGGATTATCCGGAAGTCACACTGGAGCACATGCTGGTGGATAACTGTGCGATGCAGCTTGTAAAGGATCCGGCTCAGTTTGACGTGATCCTGACCGAGAATATGTTTGGGGATATTCTTTCAGATGAGGCAAGCATGGTGACCGGCTCCATTGGAATGCTGGCTTCAGCAAGTCTGAACGATACGAAGTTCGGGCTCTATGAGCCAAGCGGCGGTTCCGCACCAGATATTGCCGGAAAAGGAATTGCTAATCCTATTGCGACGATCCTTTCCGCTGCAATGATGCTCCGTTATTCCTTTGATCTGGATAAAGAGGCTGACGCAGTGGAGCGGGCGGTTGCATCCGTATTAAAGGACGGATACCGCACGATTGATATCATGTCAGAAGGGAAGAACCAGATTGGCACGAAAGAAATGGGAGACCGGATCTGTTCTTACATAAAATAATAATAAGAGCTGTGATAACGGGATCACAAGCTTTGATTGAAATGTTAAATATAATACCTGGATTTTGAAAGCGAGGAAGAAAAATGAGAAGTGATACAGTAAAAAAAGGATCACAGCAGGCCCCTCACCGTTCCCTGTTCAACGCACTGGGGATGACACAGGAAGAACTGGATCGTCCGCTGATCGGTGTGGTCAGCTCATACAACGAGATCATACCGGGACATATGAATCTTGACAAGATCACTGAAGCGGTAAAGATGGGCGTTGCCATGGCAGGCGGAACACCTGTTGTCGTACCGGCTATCGCGGTATGTGATGGTATCGCCATGGGACATATTGGAATGAAATATTCCCTTGTCACAAGAGATCTGATCGCAGATTCTACGGAAGCACTGGCTATGGCTCACCAGTTTGACGGACTTGTCATGATTCCGAACTGTGATAAGAATGTTCCGGGACTCCTTATGGCGGCAGCCAGAGTAAATATACCGACGATCTTCGTCAGCGGCGGCCCAATGCTTGCCGGACATGTACAGGGACAGAAGACCAGTCTTTCCAGTATGTTTGAGGCGGTAGGCGCTTACGCAGCCGGGAAGATCGATGATGAGCAGCTCTGTGAATTTGAAAATAAAGCATGCCCTACATGCGGTTCTTGTTCGGGAATGTATACGGCCAACAGTATGAATTGCCTGACCGAGGCTCTCGGCATGGGACTGAAGGGCAACGGAACAATCCCTGCAGTATATTCCGCCAGGATCCAGCTGGCGAAACATGCAGGAATGCAGGTAATGGAGCTGGTGAGAAAGAATATCCGTCCGAGAGATATCATGACAGAGGATGCAATCCTGAATGCTCTGACCGTGGATATGGCGCTGGGATGCTCTACAAACAGTATGCTTCATCTCCCGGCTATTGCTCATGAGATTGGTATGGACTTCGAGATTGATTTCGCTAATACGATCAGCGAGAAGACTCCGAACCTCTGTCACCTTGCTCCGGCGGGACATACATATATTGAGGATCTCAATGAGGCAGGCGGCGTTTACGCTGTGATGAACGAGCTGAATAAAAAGGGATTGATCCATACAGACTGCCTGACCGTGACAGGAAAGACCATTGGCGAGAATATCGAGGGATGCGTGAATCTGAATCCGGAAGTGATCCGGCCTGTCGACAATCCATATTCCGAGACCGGCGGACTTGCTGTACTGAAAGGAAATCTTGCACCTGACGGAAGTGTTGTAAAGCGTTCCGCCGTATGTGATGAGATGCTTGTCCATGAAGGACCGGCAAGGATCTTTGAGAGTGACGAAGAAGCAACAGAAGCTATCAAATCCGGTAAGATCAATCCCGGCGATGTGATCGTGATCCGCTATGAAGGACCAAAAGGCGGTCCGGGCATGAGAGAGATGCTTAATCCGACTTCTGCAATTGCCGGATATGGTCTTGGGTCAACAGTTGCCCTGATCACTGACGGAAGATTCAGTGGTGCTTCCCGCGGAGCTTCCATCGGACATGTGTCTCCGGAAGCAGCAGTCGGCGGCCCTATCGCTCTTGTGGAAGAGGGAGATATCATCAAGATCAATATTCCGGAGCTGAAGCTGGAGCTTGATATATCCGATGAAGAGATGGCGGCCAGAAAGGCGAAGTGGCAGCCGAGAGAGCCGAAAGTGAAAACAGGATATCTTGCGAGATACGCATCCATGGTTACATCTGGCAACCGGGGAGCAATCCTGGAAATACCGAAAAATAATTAATAAAGAACCTGGAGGAAAGCGCCATGCAGTTAAATGGAGCAGAGATTGTAATAGAGTGCCTGAAAGAACAGGGCGTGGATACTGTGTTCGGATATCCGGGCGGAGCAATCCTGAATGTTTATGACGAGCTGTACAAACACAGAGATGAGATCCGTCATATCCTGACTTCCCATGAGCAAGGAGCATCTCACGCAGCTGACGGTTATGCACGGGCCACCGGAAAAGTAGGTGTGTGTCTGGCAACCAGCGGGCCCGGTGCTACCAATCTTGTTACTGGTATCGCTACAGCTTATATGGATTCCATACCTATTGTTGCTATCACATGTAATGTAGGTGTCTCACTTTTGGGAAAAGACAGTTTTCAGGAGATTGATATTACTGGCATTACAATGCCGATCACGAAATATAATTTTATTGTTAAGGACGTGTCAAAGCTTGCAGATACCATCCGCAAAGCATTCCGGATTGCAAAGTCCGGCAGACCGGGACCGGTCCTTATCGATATTCCTAAAGATGTCACATCAAATGTGACAGAATATGAACCGGTGGTACCGGAGGAGTGTGTACCGGACGGCTCAAAGATCAGCGAAGAAGAGATCGAAGCTGCTGCTGCTATGATTGAAGCTGCTGAGAAGCCCTATGTGTTTGTAGGCGGAGGTGCGGTGCTGTCAGGCGCCAGCGAGGAACTGCGCACTTTTGTAGACATTGTGGATGCACCGGTGACAGACTCTCTTATGGGAAAAGGAGCTTTTCCGGGAACAGACCGCCGCTATTCCGGAATGCTTGGAATGCATGGGACGAAAGCATCCAACTACGGAGTCAGCGAATGTGACCTGCTTATCGTTGTGGGTGCACGCTTCAGCGACCGCGTGACTGGAAACACAGAAAAGTTTGCAAGCAAAGCGAAGATTCTTCAGATTGATATTGATCCTGCTGAGATGAATAAAAATGTGATCATCACTCAGGGCGTAACCGGTGATATCCGTCTCGTCCTTGAGAAGCTCAATGCGAGGCTGAAACAGCAGAACCATCATGATTGGCTGGAGAAGATCGAAGAGTATAAAGAAAAATATCCGATGAAGTATCATTATGATGCTCTTACTGGTCCCTTCATCGTAGAGGAAATCTACAGACAAACAGAAGGGGACGCTCTTATCGTGACTGAAGTGGGACAGCATCAGATGTGGGCAGCGCAGTACTATAAGTATACTAAGCCCAGGACTTTGCTGACTTCCGGCGGACTTGGCACTATGGGATATGGTCTGGGTGCCGCGCTCGGTGCAAAGACCGGATGTCCTGCCAAGACAGTTGTCAACATAGCTGGAGACGGATGTTTCCGGATGAACATGAACGAGATTGCCACAGCAGTAAGGCATAATATTCCGATCATACAGGTTGTTGTCAACAACCATGTGCTCGGAATGGTACGGCAGTGGCAGGATCTGTTCTATGATGAGAGATATTCTGCTACTGTACTGAGAGACAAAGTAGACTTTGTGAAACTTGCCGAAGCCATGGGCGCGGAAGGCGTCCGTGCTGAGTCTCAGGAAGACTTCAGGAGTGCATTTGCCGCAGCGCTGAAAGCCGATCATCCGGTTGTTATCGACTGCCAGATCGACAGCGATGATAAAGTATGGCCGATGGTAGCGCCGGGAGCGCCGATCAGTGATGCTTTTGATGAGGACGATCTCGGGAAAAAGTAGTATAATAGTAAAGTCAGAAACAAAGCGGTCAAAGAACTCCGTTTTGCAATAGAAAGAGAACCAGGAGGTAATGAAGAATGAGCAGAGTGTATAACTTTTCGGCCGGACCGGCGGTCCTGCCGGAGGAAGTGCTGAAAGAGGCAGCCGCAGAAATGCTGGACTACAATGGAACCGGCATGTCCGTTATGGAGATGAGCCATCGCTCCAAAGCGTTTGAAGAGATCATCACCACAGCAGAACAGGATATCCGTGATCTTATGAATATTCCGGATAACTATAAGGTGCTGTTCCTTCAGGGCGGAGCTTCCCAGCAGTTCGCCATGATCCCCATGAACCTGATGAAGAACAGAGTAGCAGATTATATCATCACCGGTCAGTGGGCAAAGAAGGCTGCCAAAGAAGCTGAGAAATATGGAAAGGTAAATCGGATTGCTTCTTCAGAAGACAAGACGTTTTCCTATATTCCGGACTGTTCCGATCTTCCGGTATCAGAGGATGCGGACTATGTTTATATCTGCGAGAACAACACGATCTACGGAACAAAATTCAAGGAGCTCCCGAATACAAAGGGGAAGACTCTTGTAGCTGACGTATCCTCCTGTTTCCTCTCTGAGCCTGTTGACGTGACTAAATATGGAATTATTTATGGCGGCGTTCAGAAGAATATCGGACCTGCAGGTGTGGTTATCGTGATAATCAGAGAAGATCTGATCACAGAGGATGTCCTTCCGGGCACACCGACGATGCTTACATACAAGACACATGCCGACGCAAAATCACTTTACAATACACCGCCGGCATACGGAATCTATATCTGCGGAAAAGTGTTCAAGTGGATCAAGTCCATGGGCGGACTTGAGGCTATGAAGGAGAGAAATGAGAAGAAGGCAAAAGTTCTCTATGATTTCCTTGACCAGAGCAAGCTGTTCAAGGGTACTGTGGAGAAGAAGGACCGTTCTCTTATGAACGTTCCATTCGTGACCGGCGACGCAGATCTGGATGCGAAGTTTGTTAAAGAGGCGAAAGCTGCAGGACTGGAAAACCTGAAAGGACACAGGACCGTCGGAGGAATGCGCGCAAGTATTTACAACGCGATGCCTTATGAAGGTGTAGTGGCCCTTGTGGACTTTATGAAGAAATTTGAAGAGGAGAATCTGTAAAATGTATAAATATCATTGCCTGAATCCAATCTCTCAGGTGGGACTGGATCAGCTGGACGAAAATTACATGGTCACGGATCAGGCAGATGACGCCGATGTGATCCTTGTACGCAGCGCAAAGATGCATGACATGGAGTTCGGCTCTAATCTGAAAGCTATTGCCAGAGCCGGAGCGGGTGTAAACAACATTCCGCTGGACAGATGTGCGGAAGAGGGAATCGTGGTGTTCAATACACCAGGAGCAAATGCAAACGGTGTGAAGGAGCTGGCAATCGCAGGAATGCTCCTGGCAGCCCGTGATATCATCGGCGGCATTAACTGGGTGCAGGAGTATGAAGAAGATGGCGATATTGCCAAGATCACAGAGAAGAAGAAGAAAGCCTTTGCAGGAACTGAACTTCAGGGAAAGAAGCTTGGTGTGATCGGACTTGGAGCCATCGGTGTTCTTGTGGCGAATGCTGCAACTCATCTGGGCATGGATGTGTACGGTTATGATCCCTATGTATCTGTTGATTCTGCATGGAGACTTTCCCGCAGCATCCATCATGCAAAGACTGTAGACGAATTATATAAAGAATGTGACTATATCACGATCCACGTACCGGCATTGGATGATACAAAGGGTATGATCGACAAGAATGCCATCAGTCTGATGAAGGATGGCGTTGTCATCCTGAACCTTGCCCGTGATGTACTGGTTAACCAGGAGGATATTGTAGATGCGCTCGTATCCGGAAAGGTACACTGCTATGTAACGGATTTCCCGACGAAGGAAATCGTAGGTGTCAAGGGAGCCATCGTTATCCCGCATCTTGGAGCTTCTACAGAAGAATCCGAGGACAACTGTGCGAAGATGGCTGCAGCTGAGATGCGTGACTTCCTTGAGAATGGCAATATCACACACTCTGTAAACTATCCGGACTGTGATATGGGACCGAAGGGCGAAAACCCCAGAATCACGATACTTCACAAGAACATTCCGAACATGCTCGGCCAGTTTACCACACTTCTGGCTGACAGCGGCATCAACATCTCTCTGATGACAAATAAGAGCCGCAAGGAATATGCTTATACGATCATGGATGTAGACGCAGAGGTTCCCGCTGAGCTGGAAGAAAAGCTTAATGCGGTGAATGGAGTCCTGAGAGTAAGAATCCTGTAAGAAAAGAAGAGCATCTGTTTTCGTTCGGGAATAGAGAAGGCTCAAAAATATTAATAAGTTTGTATTTAAACAAGCGGAAAAAAACATATCTGGCACAATGAAGTGTTGATCCATTGTGTCGGATATGTTTTTCTTTTATGATCTATTATATTTGTATTGACAAACCACGTATCCGTGTATACAATTATACAAAAATGCAGAGATACAATTTAAATATTCTCTGCAAAAATATATCTGGAGGTAATTTCATAATGCAGGACAGAAAAGTATTTCTGAATAAACATACCAATCTTCTCGAGCTGGAAGAGCATATGTACCAGCTCGTCGACGTAGATACGCCAAATGTATTCCGTAACCTGTTCCACTATGATGAGATCCCGAAGATCGCATTCAACGACAGGATCGTTCCCCATAACATGCCGGACGAGATATGGATCACTGACACCACGTTCCGTGACGGACAGCAGTCAAGGGCTCCTTATACAACGGAACAGATCGTGACGATCTACGATTATCTTCACCGTCTGGGCGGTCCGAATGGAAAGATCCGTCAGAGTGAATTCTTCCTTTACAGCAAGAAGGACCGTGATGCGGTGTATCAGTGTCTGGAGAAAGGGTATGAATTTCCGGAAGTGACAAGCTGGATCCGTGCCAGTAAGAAGGACTTTGAACTGGTAAAAGAGATCGGACTGAAAGAGACCGGTATCCTGGTCAGCTGTTCAGACTATCATATCTTCTATAAATTGAAAATGACGAGAAAGCAGGCAATGGAGCATTATCTTTCTGTTGTGCGTGAATGTCTGGAGACAGGGATCCGTCCAAGATGTCATCTGGAAGATATTACACGTTCTGATATCTATGGATTCGTCATTCCATTCTGTCTGGAGCTGATGAAGCTCATGGATGAGTACAAGATTCCGGTGAAGATCCGTGTCTGCGATACAATGGGGTATGGGGTCAACTTCCCCGGAGCCGTGATCCCGAGATCGATCCCGGGTATTATTTACGGACTTATGACACATGCAGGAGTTCCCAGCGAACTGATCGAGTTCCACGGGCACAATGATTTCTACAAAGCAGTCAACAACTCTACGACAGCATGGCTCTATGGCGCCAGCGGGGTGAACTGCTCCCTCTTCGGAATCGGAGAGAGAACAGGAAATACGCCTCTGGAAGCTATGGTATTCGAATATGCACAGCTTCGCGGTACTCTGGATGGAATGGATACAAAAGTCATCACAGAACTGGCAGAATACTATGAGAAAGAGATCGGTTATGAGATCCCGCCGCGTACACCTTTTGTCGGAAAGAACTTCAACGTGACCAGAGCAGGCATTCATGCAGACGGCATGTTAAAAAATGAAGAAATCTACAATATATTTGATACAGACAAATTCCTGAACCGTCCTGCCCTCGTATCTGTATCTAATACATCTGGAGCAGCCGGTATTGCCTACTGGATCAATGCCTACTATAAGCTGCCGGAGGAACATCAAATCGACAAGAACTCCGAGCTTGTAAAACGACTTAAGACATGGGTTGACCAGGAATACGAAGACGGAAGAGTTACAGTCTTGACAGATGAAGAATTAGTTGCCAAAATAGACAGTGTGTGCAAGGAACTTTGCATAACATTGTAACCAGGAGGACTTCGTATGGAAGAATATCAGGAGCATTCCCTGGGCGGACGTGTTTTTCAGAGAATCCGTGAAGATATACTGAGCGGAAAATACAAAGAGCATGACGAACTGCGGGAGAATACTCTGGGAAAAGAACTTGGGGTAAGCCGTACCCCTGTGAGGGAGGCCCTGCGCCAGTTGGAACTGGAAGGCCTGGTGACGATCATCCCGAACCGCGGAGCATATGTGACAGGAATATCGGGAAAAGATATCTGGGACATCTATGTGATCCGTTCGATGTTGGAAGGGCTCTGTGCCCGCTGGGCTGTTGAACATATCACAGACGAACAGCTGGATGAACTGGAGGAGGCGATCCTTCTTTCGGAATTTCAGCTGAAAAAGACAAGCGGCTTTAATGCAGAGCAGGTGACGGAACTGGACAGCAGGTTTCATTCCATCCTGTATGATGCTTCTGGCAGCCGGATGCTAAGTCATCTTCTTAAGGATTTCCACAATTATGTGAAGGTGACCAGGAAGAACTCTGTAGTATCAGAAGAGCGCGCGCGTAAGTCGATCCGGGAACATAGACAGATCCTTCGTGCAATCCGGGAAAGAGATGCAGATATGGCGGAACAGCTTGCAAATGAGCACATACTGCATGTCATGCAGAATCTGAAGAGACAAGGCTTTAACGATAATTAGAGCCAATCCGGTAATTCGGCCGGAAAACATACGAAAACAGCAATAATATCAGAAAACAGGAGGAGACAAACAATGGACAAAATCAAAATGACAACCCCGCTTGTCGAGATGGATGGGGACGAGATGACAAGAATTCTCTGGAAGATGATCAAAGAGGAGCTTCTTGAGCCCTATATCGATCTGAAGACAGAGTATTATGATCTGGGCCTGGAGCACAGAAATGAGACCAACGATCAGGTTACCATTGATTCCGCTCTTGCAACAAAAAAATATAAAGTAGCTGTAAAATGTGCTACCATCACACCTAACGCAGCACGCATGGATGAGTATGATTTAAAAGAAATGTGGAAGAGTCCCAATGGAACGATCCGTGCCATCCTGGACGGTACAGTTTTCCGTGCACCCATCGTTGTAAAAGGCATCGAGCCCTGTGTGAAGAACTGGAAGAAGCCGATCACCATCGCAAGACATGCATATGGCGATGTATACAAAGGAACTGAGATGAAGATTCCGGGAGCTGGAAAAGTAGAGCTTGTCTACACTGCAGAAGACGGATCACAGACAAAAGAACTGGTACACGAGTTCGATGGACCTGGTATCGTACAGGGGATACATAATATCAAGAAATCCATTGAGAGTTTTGCAAGAAGCTGTTTCTCCTATGCTCTGGATACAAAGCAGGATCTCTGGTTCGCGACAAAAGATACAATCTCCAAGAAGTATGACCATACCTTCAAGGATATCTTTCAGGAGATTTTCGACGCGGAGTATGAGGAGAAATTCAAAGAGGCAGGAATCGAGTACTTCTATACTCTGATCGACGATGCTGTTGCTCGTGTCATGAAGTCAGAGGGCGGATATATCTGGGCGTGCAAGAACTATGACGGGGATGTGATGAGTGACATGGTTTCCTCGGCATTCGGCTCTCTGGCTATGATGACCTCTGTGCTCGTTTCACCTGAGGGATACTATGAGTATGAGGCCGCTCATGGTACCGTACAGCGTCATTATTACAAACACCTGAAGGGAGAGGAGACATCTACAAACTCAGTGGCAACGATCTTTGCATGGACGGGGGCTCTCCGCAAGAGAGGTGAGCTGGACGGAAATAAAGAGCTGATGGAGTTTGCAGACAGACTGGAGAAGGCTACAATAGATACGATCGAAGCAGGAGAGATGACAAAGGATCTTGCGCTGATCACGACGATTGAGAATCCGACTGTACTCAACAGTGAAGGCTTTATCAAGGCAATCGCGAAGAGACTGTAGGACTTTGTAAAATCCGGAAGCTTTAGATAAGTGGGTCCGCCGCGGGGATATGCCGCTGGTGGATCCACTTTCGTTGGGAGCGAGGCGTTTCGCTGGGGCGAAAATGGACAGAAAAGAAGACAGTCCTGTAAGAAGCAGGCTTTTAAGCCTTTTATCTCTTAGGAACTGTCTTTTTTATTCTCTCTATTCTGCCAGTGCAGCCCACTGCTCATACAGCTCTTCCAGGCGGGCTTCGTTATCAGCCCGTTCGCTGGAGAGTTCCTGACATTTCTGTGAGTTGGAGTAGACTTCTTCCAGTGTCAGCGTCTGGTCGATCTCGGTGTTTCGGGATTCCAGGCGGGATATCTCTTCTTCTGTCTTTTTCAGGTCGTTGAGCCGTTTGCGTTCCCGTGCCTGCTGTTCCTTCTGCTCCTGCCAGCTCTGTTTGGAACCGGCGGAGGACTCCTGAGCGGAGCCGGATGGATCTGGGGAAGCTACTCCGGCAGCGGAGGAAGCAGAAGAGGAAGCGGATGCCGCCGCAGCTCTTGTCAGTTCTTCTCGCTTCTCCAGGTAATAATCATAATTGCCGATGTAGTTGACGAAGTTCCTGTTTACAAGCTCCAGGATCCGGGTGGCGGTCTGGTTGATGAAGTATCGGTCATGGGATACATACAATACAGTGCCACTGTAATTGTTCAGAGCCTCTTCGAGGATCTCCTTGGAGGTGATGTCCAGGTGGTTGGTGGGCTCGTCCAGGATCAGGAAATTCGCCTCGGAGAGCATGAGCTTGGCAAGGGATACGCGGCCTTTCTCTCCGCCGCTGAGAGAGCTGATCACCTTGAATACATCGTCGCCTGTAAACTGAAAGGCCGCAAGGGTATTGCGGATCTGGGTGTTGTTCATATCCGGATATTCATCTGAGATCTCCTGGAAGATCGTCTTCTCGTCGTGAAGGACATGATATTCCTGATCGTAGTATCCGATCTGTACTTTCGCGCCCAGGGTAAAGGATCCGGCGTCCGCCTTTATGACCTGGTTCAGTATTTTCAGAAGGGTGGTCTTCCCAGTCCCGTTGTCGCCGATGACAGCCACATGTTCTCCCCGTCGGATGTCAAAGCTGACATTCTCGAAGAGAACCTGTGAGTCGAAGGACTTGCTCAGTCCTTCCACGGAAAGGACGTCATTTCCGCTCATGACTGCCGGCTCCAGTGTGAAATGGATCTCACGGACACTGTCGACGGGCTTTTCGATGACCTGCATCTTATCAAGCATCTTCTCACGGCTTTCTGCCCGCTTGATGGACTTCTCACGGTTGAAGGAACGAAGCTTCTCTATGACAGCCTGCTGGTGTTTGATCTCCCTCTGCTGGTTCAGATATTCTTTCAGCCGAGCGTCTCTCAGCTGCTGCTTTTTCTCGGCATACGCCTTATAATTGCCCATGTACATGCGGAGCTCGCCATTTTCAATCTCGACCACCTTGGTAACGACCCGGTTCAGGAAATAACGGTCATGAGACACGATGAGCACGGCTCCGGGATAATTAATCAGATAAGTCTCCAGCCAGGCGATGGAGCTCATATCCAGATG
>DXCZ01000053.1 GCA_019115765.1 Candidatus Mediterraneibacter stercoripullorum
AGTATCAGTGGCGGGTGTCAATCCCCCATCTGATATACGCTCCGCGAGGCTGCGCAGGGATTCGGAGATGTATTATGTCAGCTAAAGCTGACCCGAATCCCGCGCCAAGACTCGCAAGCGAGTCTTGAACAGGATCCTGTTCGCCGGAATACCTGCCAGTATCCTCTATAATTATTCCGCAAGTGTAATGAGAGCGGCCGGAGAGTCCAGACATCCCTTTTATTTTCTGCTGATATCCAGTGTCCTCAACGTTATCCTTGACTATGTCCTGATCATATTTGGAGGCATGGGAGTGGACGGTGCGGCTGCCGCCACGGTATTCAGTCAGTTTTTCAGCGGCGTGCTGAATGTATGGTGGATGTTTCGGCATATGGATATATTCCAGATCCGAAAGGAGGAGATGGAGGTGTCGGGCGCTCATATCAGCCGGCTCTGTGTCGTAGGGCTTCCTATGGGATTTGAATATTCCGTGTCAGCTATTGGCGCGGTAGTCCTGCAGAACGCGATCAATTCTCTTGGCAGCGCTGTGGTCGCGGCTCAGACCGCCGGAGAGAAGATCCGGCAGATGTTTACTTTGCCTATGGAAAGTGTAGGAATGGCTATGGCTACATATGCCGGGCAGAATTTCGGCGCCGGGAAAATGCAGCGGATCAAAGACGGTATCAGGGACGGTCTGCTGATCCAGATTATATACAGTGCTGTTATCTGGGGAGTACTTCTGGTATTGAACAGACCCCTGGTGTACCTGGTACTGGGAGAAAACACATCTGTGATAGCCAGAGATGCCGGCAGATATCTCTTCATCTGCAGCTGTCTTTTCGTATTTCATGGTTCGCTTATGATATTCCGGAATACGCTGCAGGGAATGGGGTACAGCATCCATGCGATTATTTCAGGTGTGTGGGAGCTGGCCGGCAGAAGCCTGGGAGGATGGCTGGCAGTGCATGCTGCCGGATTCACCGCCGTATGTCTGGCAAATCCTTTCGCATGGATATTTGCCCTTATATACTGCATTATACTTGTTGCATATATGATTCGCAGGAATTCGTAATATACTTGGAGATCAGGGTGAGGAACCGTTTCAGTACAGGATGGTCATGGTTATTCTGACAGTATACCCCGAAGGAGATCTCCGGCAGGTCTGTGACAGGAATATAACACAGCCCGGCATCTCTTGCGGGGAGGATATCCGGATACAGGGTGTATCCCACACCTGCCTTCGCCAGGGTGACAGCGCTCTCAACATTTTCAGTAAGAAATCTATTTTCAGGAGACAGGTTGACAAGGATGCTGTTCTGCACAGTGAAGATCGAGTCAGAGACCTGTCGTGGAGAGCAGGCGATGAAATTTCCAGTCAGCTGATTCTTGGTAAGTGTTTCATATTGTGCCAGCGGATGCTCGGGAGAGCAGACGCATGATACAGGAGCGGAGCAGAGTTCCCGGTAATAGAGGGAGGTCTTTGCCCGCTCATTTTTTGTGCCCAGAGCCGCGTGGATCTGATTGTTCTCGATCATGCTGAGCAGCGACGGGAAGGGTATGAGGTGGATGTTGGGACGCAGCAGGGGAAATTCCTCTGACAGATCCTTCAGGATGGGAGGAAACAGGTTCAGCTCCATATAGTTGTGGCATCCAAGCTCCAGGGGAATATAATGCTCATGATTGTCCAGGCGGTCCTTCGCGGAGTACGCGGTCTTCAGGATCAGCTGCGCGTCCGGAAGAAAGAGCCACCCTTCCTGGGTGAGAGAGACGCTTTTGCTCGTTCGGCTGAAAAGCTTTACGCCCAGTTCTTCTTCCAGCGTCTGAATCTGATGGCTGACTGCGGGCTGGGTTATCTTCAGAGCCTTTGAAGCCTTTGAAAAGTTCAGATATTCTGCAACTGTTACAAAACATTCTAACTGCACTGTGTTCATTACGGTTCTCCTTGTACAAAACTATAAAATGTATTTATAAATTATAATTCATGTGGGATAGTCTGCGCAAGACATATCTATAAAAGTTCTTTATCGAAGATAATAATTTTGAATTTTACATTTCGAAAAAATCGAGCTAAAATTTCTACTGGACAGAAAATAAGGAAGCAAACAGTTTGATGATAAACCGTTCCGCGGCAGTACTTAAAGGAGGTGCCTGAAAATGGGTGAAAATGTCGGAACTGAAGAACTGCTCTTCATGATGAAGAGAATCAGCCTGGATATGACAGCCCGGATGGAGAAGTGTCTCAGATATAAGGATGTAACAGGCGTTCAGATTTATCTTCTGGTATATATCCTGCGGCATCATCCGGATGGAACGTACCTTACGGAACTGTGCCGTGAGATTGGGGTAACAAAGCCGACGATTTCCGCGTTGATCAAGAAGCTGAGAGAAAAGGGCTATCTTTATTTTCACGAAGATCCGGCGGATGTCCGGAGAAAGAAAGTGCTCCAGACAGCAAAGCTCAGGGTGGAGGGAGAGAAATTCCTGGAAAAAGCAGACCGGATGGAAACAGAGATCTGCAGTGTCCTTGATGATCAGGAAAAAGCTCAGCTGTGGAGGCTGGAGAAGAAGATCATTCTGCAGTTTGCCAGAATGGAGCACGACGAAAAAAGCAGACAGGAGGTTTATTTACCGTGAGAAAAGTTTTACAGCAGCTCAAGCAATATAAGCGGGATACCTTTCTATGTATCGGTCTGACCGCTCTTGAAGTTATTATGGAAATACTTATGCCGTTTATCACGGCCATAATCATTGACAGAGGTCTGGAAGCGGGCAATCTTTCTGTTGTTTACCGTTACGGAGGACTCATGGTAGTCATGGCTTTCATGAGCCTGATATTCGGCGGACTGGCCGGAATGAACGCAGCAAGCGCCTCGTCAGGACTGTCGGCCAATCTGCGTGAGGCAATCTACGCCAATATCCAGACTTTTTCATTTTCAAACATTGACAAATTCAGTGTGCCGGGGCTTGTCACCCGTATGACGACAGATATCACAAACGTTCAGAATGCGTTTATGATGGTAATCCGTGTGGCAGTCCGGGCACCCCTGAACCTGATCTTCAGTTTTGCCATGTGCATGATCATCAGCCCGCGCTTAAGCGCCATGTTCCTGATCGCTGTAGTATTCCTTGTGATCGTGATCGGCTCGATCATGGTCATCACTCTGAAGATATTCCGTCAGGTATTCCGCAAATACGACGACCTGAATGCAAGTGTTCAGGAAAACGTGACTGCGATCCGGGTGGTCAAGGCATTTGTCCGTGAAGATCATGAAAATGTGAAATTCTCCAAAGCATCGAAAATGCTTTATGACCTTTCCGTCAAAGCAGAGGGCCTGCTGGCGTTCAACAACCCGGCTATGATGGTGGCGGTATACTTCTGTATCATCTCTGTGTCCTGGTTCGGCGCTCATTTTATCGTGGGCGGGTCTATGACGACAGGTGATCTGACCAGCCTTTTCAGTTATATCATGGCTCTTCTGATGAGTCTGATGATGCTTTCGATGGTAGTCGTAATGATCAGTATGTCCATGGCCAGCATCAACCGTATCAGTGAGGTGCTGAACGAGAAAGCTGATCTGACGGATCCGGAAGATCCGGTAACAAGTGTAGCGGACGGCAGCATTGATTTCAACCATGTGAATTTCTCCTACAAGCACGGAAGCGGGAAGAATTCTCTGTCAGATATTGACCTTCATATTAAGAGCGGTGAGACCATCGGCGTGATCGGCGGCACCGGTTCCGGAAAGAGCAGCCTGGTCAATCTGATCTGCCGTCTCTACGATGTAGATGAAGGTTCCGTCTGTGTCGGCGGCGTAGACGTCCGCAAATACGATACAGAGGTACTTAGAAATCAGGTTTCTGTTGTACTTCAGAAGAATACACTGTTTTCAGGAACGATCCTGGATAACCTGCGCTGGGGCAACCCGGGCGCTACAGAAGAGGAGTGCGTTGAGGCATGTAAAGCTGCCTGTGCCGATGAGTTCATCGACCGGATGCCGGGCGGATATAACACCCGGATCGAGCGGGGAGGCTCCAACGTATCCGGAGGGCAGAAACAGCGTCTGTGTATCGCACGTGCTCTTCTTAAGAAACCGAAGGTGCTGATCCTGGATGACTCGACCAGCGCCGTTGATACAGCCACAGACGCCAGCATCCGGGCGGCATTTGCAAGAGAGATCCCGGGTACGACCAAGATCATCATCGCACAGCGCGTTTCCAGTGTGGAGTCTGCTGACAGGATCCTCGTTTTGGATGACGGACGTATCGATGATTTTGACACCCATGAGAACCTGTTGAAAAACAACGCCATCTACCAGGAAATCTACAATTCTCAGCTTGAGGGCAGCGGTGACTTCGACCAGCCGGCCTGAGAAACACGGCAAAAACATGGAAACACCACAAGGGTGTACCATTATGCCGTGGAGAACGCGGCAAAAACATGGAAACACCGCAAGGGTGTACCATTATGCCGTGGAGAACGCGGCAAAAACAAGGAAAGGAGAGAACTGATCTATGAACGATAGAACGAATGAAAAGAAATCAGGATCCAGGACTACTACGGCTACCAGGCTGATCAGCAGGGTCATCAAATATATGCTTCATTATTATAAATTTCCGTTTATGTTGGTTATAGCCTGTATTCTGATCACAGCTATTGCAACTGTCGTGGGAGCGACATTCCCGCAGACGCTGGTGGATGATTACATTACACCGATGCTGACCAACGGCTCCGATAACATCAGCGGTCTTGCTGAGAATCTTGTACAGCTGGCATGCATTATGGGAATCGGCGTCATCACAGCATTTACCTACAACAGGATCATGGTTAATGTAAGCCAGGGTACCATGCTCCATCTCAGAAACGATCTGTTCCGCAGGATGGAGTCTCTGCCGATCAAATACTTTGATACCCACGCACATGGAGATATCATGTCAGTCTATACCAACGATGTTGATACTCTGAGACAGTTGCTAAGCCAGAGCATTCCTCAGATCATCAACTCGGTGATCACTATGGCCGCCACATTGATCACCATGATCGTGCTGAATCCGGCGCTGACTGTGATCTCCATACTGACGGCCATCGTCATGCTTATAGTCACATCCAATTTCTCAAAGCTGTCAGGAAAATATTATATCCGGCAGCAGATTGATCTGGGTACTGTGGATGGATTCATCGAGGAAATGCTGGACGGCCAGAAGGTAGTCAAAGTCTTCTGCCACGAGGAAGCGGCAATGAAGGATTTCCATGAAGTAAATGAGCGGCTCAGAGACAGCACCAACAAGGCAAACCGCTACGCAAACCTGCTGATGCCTATCAATGCAAATATCGGATGGATCAGCTATGCGCTGGTTGCCATCATAGGAGCAATTCTGGGCATAAACGGTCTGGCAGGTGTGACCATCGGAACAGTCGTTACATTTGTAGGACTGAACAGAAGCTTTACTAACCCTATTACTCAGGTAAGCCAGCAGATCAACTTCGTTGTCAATGCAGCAGCAGGTGCGCAGCGTGTATTTGACCTGATGGACCAGGAGCCGGAAGTAGATGAGGGATATGTAGAACTGGTCAATGCCGTAGAGGATGAGAACGGCAATTTGACCGAGTCTCCTGTAAGAACCAGTCTGTGGGCATGGAAACATCCGCACAAAGCAGACGGCACAGTTACTTTTACAAAGCAGGAAGGTGCTGTTGTCTTCGACGATGTGGACTTTGGATATACGGATAACAAGATCGTCCTTCACAATATCAGCCTCTATGCGGAACCGGGCCAGAAGATCGCTTTCGTCGGCGCCACCGGTGCAGGTAAAACGACGATCACCAACCTGATTAACCGGTTCTACGATATCGCAGACGGAAAGATCCGCTATGACGGTATCAATATCAACAAGATCAAAAAGCCTGCTCTGAGACGGTCTCTGGGTATGGTGCTTCAGGACACTCATTTGTTTACAGGAACAGTTATAGATAATATCCGATATGGAAAACTTGACGCCACGGATGAGGATTGTATCAATGCGGCAAAACTGGCCAATGCGGATGGATTTATCCGCCGTCTGCCGGAGGGGTATAATACCATGCTGACCGGAGACGGAGCCAATCTGAGCCAGGGCCAGAGACAGCTGCTTGCTATCGCCCGTGCAGCCGTGGCAGATCCGCCGGCACTGATCCTGGATGAGGCTACATCATCTATCGATACCCGTACCGAGAAACTGGTCCAGGCCGGAATGGACGCTCTGATGAAAGGACGTACTACATTCGTTATCGCGCATCGTCTGTCCACAGTCAAGAACTCAGATTGTATCATGGTCATGGAACAGGGACGTATTATCGAGAGAGGTACTCACGACGAGCTGATCGCTGCGAAAGGAAAGTACTATCAGCTCTATACCGGAAACTTTGCATCATAAGTATATATTTCATCATAAGCATAAAAGAGCCGGCGGCAGTGGAAATGTCTACTGCCGCTGGCTCTGTCTGCGCAATAAGCCCGGGACAGGGGCGTAAATCTTCCTTCTGTCCGATCTTATGCTTTCAAATCTGCATGTTCCGGGTGCTTTTCAAACCAGTTTACCGCATAGGAGCAGGTGGGAACTGCTTTTAAATCCCTGTCCTTAAGATCGTGGACAAGTTCATCCATCAGTTTTCCTGCCACGCCCTGTCCGCGAAGTGACTGATCCACAAAGGTGTGATCTACATTCACACAGCTTTTTGAATCATCTGTATACGGAAACGTGATCTCTGCCAGACGATCTCCGGTTTCTGAAAAAAGTACGATTTCGTTTTCGTAATGTTTAAATTTCATTTCAGTTCTGTCCTTTCTTAAAAATAGCTGTTTCCTATAGAAGAGAAAGATTTATGTTTCTATAAGCATTTAATGATCCGAAAATTTACGGAAGTTTCTTCCCGGCAGCCATATACAGGGCATACCACTCTTCTCTGGTGAGCTGTACCTGGGAAGCCAGACTGATATCCTTCAGCCTCTGCTGGTTCGTAGTCCCGACGATTGTCTGGATCCGCGCCGGATGTCTCAGGATCCATGCAACCGCGATGGCATTGTCGGTTACCTGGTATTTTCCGGCCAGTTCAGCGATCAGGCGGTTCAGCTCCGGAAATTTTTCATTTCCAAGGAAAACACCTTCGAACATTCCATACTGGAAAGGCGACCATGCCTGTATGGTAATGTTTTTCAGACGACAGTACTCCAGAATACTTCCGTCCCGTACTGTTCCGGCGTCATTATGTACATTTACATTCAGGCCGGAATCAATGATGTCGCAGTGAGCGATACTGAGCTGAAGCTGATCTGCCAGGATCTTGCCGCCGCAGTAGTGATTCAGCAGCTCAATCTGCATGGAGTTCTGGTTGCTGACGCCGAAATAGCGTACCTTTCCCTCTCTCTCCAGTGTATCAAATGCATCCGCCACCTCTTCCGGCTCCATCAGGGTATCCGGTCGGTGAAGAAGAAGGATATCCACATAGTCCGTCTGCAGGCGTTTCAGGCTGGCGTCAACGGAAGAGAGGATGTGTTCCCGGGAGAAATCATAGCTTGTCCCCGGATGGATACCGCACTTTGTCTGGATGATCATCTGATCTCTGGGGATACCGGCAGCGGCCTCGCCAAAGATCCGTTCAGCTTCCCCTCCCCCGTAAATGTCCGCATGGTCAAAGAAATTGATCCCCTGTTCCATGGACGTGTCGATCAGGCGGCGTACCTCCTCTTTCGATTCAAGCCCCGGGATGCGCATACATCCAAGTCCGATCACGGGAACTTCAAGACTGCTTTTCCCCAAGTGTATTTTCCTCATAATAAAAAGCTCCTTTCCAGAATTGTCAGGTGTTCATATTATACCATGGTCACCAGGCTCGTGAAAGACCTGAATCAGGATTGTCTCCGGGATTTTCTTTCCCCCATATTTAGAGAAAATCGGGTTGTCAAGAATGACTGTTGAGCGGGAACTTCGGAAAGAGCATCCGCTGGCTCCTACGACGATACTGACCCTTCTGACCCGTCTCTGCGATAAGGGATTCCTCTTATTAAAGAAAGAAGGGAGATCTAATCTGTATGAACCATTGATAACAGAACGGGAATACCTGGCTTCTGAGAGCAGGTCATTTCTGGATCGTCTGTTTGACGGCTCTGTCGCAAACTTCGCAACAGCTCTCTGCGACAGCGGCGTGAAAAAAGAAGAGCTGGAGGAATTGAGGAGACTTCTTGAGAAAGGAGAGCTTTGATATGTTGGTGATACATATTATAATCCGCAGTGCGCTGGCGATTGTTTTTGGATTAGTATCTGCATTAGCCCTGCGCCGGTGCTGGAACTGGGAAACAGGCAGAGTGCAGCTTCCGCTCTACCAGGATTACACCGGTATGGGGAGTGTACCGGGGTATTATTTGTATCTTGTGATTTTTACCCTGAGTTCGGATCTGTTGAGCTATCTGACTACAAGAACTGAGTACAGCTTTATGGTTTTTGCCGGCTCGATCCTTCAGCTGCTGTTGTTTATTACAGTTTATTTTACAGTTCTGCTTGTCTTCCTGCCTCTTCTGCGGAAGTATTTCATGGCAAAGACATGCGGTGAGCTCTGGCTGCTGCCTGCTTTCGCTTTTACGTTTATACATCCGGTCGATAATCTTGCCCCTCTGCCCTTTCTGGGAGTCCTGTATATTCCGAAGTTTCTGCTAGCCTGGGCAGGGGGCGTCTGGCTGATTGGCTTTATCCTGATCTTTTCCTTTCAGATTCTGTTCCATCTGTCTTTTGTAAGGCGGCTTCGTTCCCGTTCCTGTCCGGCGGATGACGAGGAACTTCTGAACATGTGGGAGGATATGCAGGAGCAGATGGGAATCCAATATCCAATAGGACTTTCATACTGCAGAGAGATCCGGACTCCTCTTACAGTGGGACTTCGCAGAAGTCACATGACAACTTATCTGCCGGAGAAAAGCTATACTGCGGAGGCAGCCGGGATGATCTTTTCTCATGAACTTCATCACATCCGGCGAAGAGATACACAGACAAAGCTCTGTCTCGCGTTCTTTCGTGCATTCGGCTGGATCCATCCTCTTACCTGGATCGCTGCCAGGAAAGCTGAGGACGATCTGGAACTATCTTGCGATGAAATCGTTCTGACCGGAGCTGACTCTGTAAAGAGAAAAAAATATGCGGAACTCCTTTTGTCTACTGCTGATACTCCGCGTGGTTTCACCACCTGTCTGTCTGCATCGGCAAAGACGCTTCGTTACCGGTTGAAAGCAACGGTTTCAGAAAATAGTAAGAAGCTTGGAGATGAGGTGATGTGCATTGTAATAATCCTGAGCTGCATGTTGTCGGGAATGCTTGGTATGTCCACTGACAGAGGAACAATAGCCGGGATCGCCCATATCAATCCAGATTCCGTAAGAGGAGCATATGTCCGGGATGAAGGTGGAGTGACAATGGCGGTAAATGATACGGCGGCTCTGGCGGAATATATGTCTGAGGTCAAGATAGAGAAACTGCTTGCCGAGCCGGAAAACAGATATGATGAAAAAGGAAAGTGTCTGTATGGAGAAATGGAAGACGGGGAGATACATTTTTCAATGTATACGGAATATCTTGTTCTGTCTGATCCTGATGGCGGCAGCAGTAGAACATATTATCTGACTCGGCCTGCAGACTGGGAATATATCAGAGATGAACTGACCGCGGCAGGTGAAGACCATAGAGTTTTAGAGTAGACTATAATATAGAAGAATTGAAATGAAATTGGCGAGGTATAAACAGGAAGATATAATTGTCGAAATTGAGTGAATTGTTTGAATTGTCTGAAATAAATAAAAAACAGAAAAAACGTTGACAATTCCAGAAACTGGTGGTAAGATAACACCTGTCGCTGAGGACAGGGGCCTAAAAAGCCACAGAGTTCCCGGCCGGAGACGCGGAGGCGG